>CAYJNG010000006.1:0-35276 GCA_964371505.1 uncultured Desulfovibrionaceae bacterium | reverse complement strand
GCAATCTTTATCGCAACTACAAGATGCAAAACAACATGCCCCTGCCATGACCACAGCTTCAAGTTCATGGCAATTTACGCCGCGTGCTTACGCTGAAAGTCTTGAAGTTACCGGCCTTGGTAAGGCACTATTGCTGGGCTTATTGGCAGGACTTATTCTTAACCTTATGCCTTGCGTACTTCCTGTGCTCACGCTTAAGGTACAAGCGCTCTTGCTCAATGAATCCGGTGAGGCGCGCATACAAGCTTTTAGAACGCATAATTTGTTTTTTGCTGCGGGCATCATGACGCAATTTTTCATTTTGGGTATTATTTTAGGTTCCTTAGGCCTTATGTGGGGTGAACTTTTCCAAAATGTCTATTTCGTGGCTAGCATGCTGGTAGTTATTTTTGTATTGGCTTTATCATTGCTGGGCGTATTTAGCTTGCCCATGTTGGATATTAAAGCTACTGCTCACGCCTCGCCACACAGGCAGGCCTTTATAACGGGTATGGTGGCTACGCTTTTGGCTACCCCGTGCAGCGGCCCCTTGCTTGGCGGCGTGCTTTCTTGGGCCTTTTTACAGCCTTTATACCTTATAATAGTAACAATTATGGCTGTGGGGCTGGGCATGGCTTTGCCTTACTTGCTTTTTGCTTGGCGCCCGCATTGGGTGCGTATTGTGCCTAAACCCGGTGCGTGGATGGGTGTATTAGAAAAAATGGTGGCTTTTTTCCTTTTTGCCACGGCTTTGTATATTTTTTCCATTTTACCCACGTATACCTATATGCCCATGTTATTGGGGCTATGGGTCTTGTCTTTGCTGGGCTGGGTGTGGGGGCAGTGGGGCGGTCTTGGCGCACCTGCATGGCGCCGGCATATGTTGGCTGTACTTTTTGTTTTGTGTATGGCAGGTGTGGTGTCTTATGGCGCACAAGAGCCTGAGCAAAACAGCGCTCAATGGCAGGATTTCAGCATAGAATCCTTCCAGTCACAACTGGGGGAAAGCCCTCTCTTGGTGGAATTTACTGCGGATTGGTGCCCCAATTGCAAATATGTAGAAAAGACGGTTTTAACGCCGGAAAATTTGCAAGCGTGGGAAAAAAAATACGGTGTGAAGCTCATTAAGGTGGATATTACGCGGGATAATCTAGCAGGGGAGGCCCTGTTGCATGCTTTAGGCAGCCGTAGCATTCCTATGACGGCGGTTTTTGGCCTAGGTGAAGAGGCTAAAAGCCCCATAGTTATTCGCGATATTTACACTAAGGAAACGCTGGAAGGGGCCTTGCAGCAAGCCTTGAGCAAATAATTGTCGCTTCTTTAAAATACAAGGGCCCTATTTATTTGACAAGGGGCCCTTGTGTGCATATCTTGCGCCCTACAAAGGTGCTTACCTAGAAAGTAAAATGTGTACACCTTGCGCAAAGTGAATAATCTATGTCTATCATAAAAGAAATATTAGAAAAACATCATTCCTGCCATCTTACACGCAGTGGCATGGCTAGCCGTTGTCGTGTGGCTTTACAATGTATAGAAGAAGGGCGCTCTGCTGTGCTTTTAGTACGCACGCGCGAAGAGTATAATGCTGCGCGTGGCTTGCTAACACTTTTTTCTGCGGATCTTTCCCACGCTGCACCGTCGGTGGACACTGTGCGCTGGCAGTCCCCTTTGCTTTTTTTGCCCCCAGGAGTAGCAAGCACAGGTTTGCAATCTTCCCTGCCGCATACTTGGGCCGAACGCATGGCTACTTTTTATGCTTTGCAATACAAAAAGCCCTGTTGCCTTGTGCTCACTCCCGAAAGCTTATTGCTAAAGTATATGCCGCAAGGTTTTTTTGCTGGTCACGAGCTTGTTTTACAAAAAAATGCTGACATGTCCCCTGATTTATTGGTGGATCAAACGGTAACATGGGGCTATGAGCGTGTGCAAATGGTGTCACGCCCCGGTGAACTGGCTCGGCGCGGGGATATTTTAGACATATTTCCTCCCGGTTACGAAAAACCCATTCGCATGGAGTTTTTTGGTGACCTTATAGAAGATATGCGCCTTTTTGATGCTGTTTCGCAACGCTCTTTACTTTCCATACCAGAGGTGACCTTGCTTGCCCCTCTTCCCATTGCCGCCGGTGAAGCTTTGCACACCAAGGCAGTACAGCGCTGGGAAAGACTGCTGCAAAAGGGCCTGCTAGATGAAAACCATGTGCACGATTTTAAGAAAAACGCCGCCATGGGCGGTGGTGGGCTTTTACCGGGAACTTTTTACGACGCCCCCACGGTGCTAGAGGAGTGGCTTCCTAAAGATTGCGTGTGGCTTTTGCCCGGTGAGGCAGATACGCAAGAAGAACTGGAAAGCACCGCACGCACCATGGCAGAGCGCATTGAGAGTGAGGAGAACGCCGTACCGCAACAGGCACGCATGGTTTTACGTGATGTGGCTTCTGTTTTTGCCTTATGGAAAGGAGCTTCCACTTTTTATCAAGAGCCTTTGGTTATGGGCTCAGCCACAGGCAATGCTTTAGAAGGCGTTGCATCGGCCGAGAACGCAACCTTGCATGTGGATTTGCAAGAAAAACAATTACACGCGTTTACAGATTTATTTTTGCCAGCTGCGGGTTCTTCTGATGCAGCGGCCGAGCGCGTGCAAGATAGGCCTTGGCAGCAATTGGTGGCAGGGCTGAAGCAATGGCAAGGGCAAATGCGACAGGTGGTTCTTTCCTTTGCTTCTGAGCGAAGCCGCGCAAAATTTTTGGCCTTGGCGGAGCAAGACGGCATCATGCCGCATTTGCGTTATGCGCCGCAAAGAGAGGGGCTTTTTGCCTTGGTGGCGCCTTGGCGTGGCGGTGTGGATTTATTGTGGGATAATACCCGTGTATTGGGCGAAGATATTTTGTATCCCAAGGCGGAAAAACGCGCGCGTACTGCTGCCGGAGCCTTTCGCGGCCTAGATCGTTTTGATGACCTTAGCGTGGGGGATTTGCTGGTACATAGAGATTATGGCATCGCACGCTTTGCCGGTTTACACCATATGGATATGGGGCAAACGAGCAATGACTATCTGCTTTTAGAATACTCCGGCGCCGATAAGTTGTATGTGCCGGCCGATAGGCTTTCCCTTATTCAGCGCTTTAAAGGCGGGGATGGTGTAGACCCTGCTTTAGATAAGCTTGGCGGCTCCTTATGGCAAAGCTCTAAGGATAAAGCCCGTAAAGCCATAGAAAAAATTGCTGCTGACCTTGTGGAAATGTATGCTTTGCGCAAAGTAACCAAGGGCTTTAGTTATGGCCCGCCCGACGAACTCTTTCGCGAGTTTGAGGCCACCTTTGGCTTTGAAGAAACGCCAGATCAAGCAAAAGCCATTCAAGATGTGCTGGATGACATGGCAAAAAGTGAGCCTATGGATAGGCTTGTTTGCGGCGATGTGGGCTTTGGCAAGACTGAAGTGGCCTTGCGGGCTTCTTTTCGTGCGGCGGCTGAAGGACGACAAGTGGCTTTATTGTGCCCCACCACGGTACTGGCGGAGCAGCACTATCAAACCTTCCGGCAGCGCTTGGCGGGCTTTCCCATTAATGTGGGCTTGTTGAGCCGTTTTGTGAGTAAGCAAAAGCAAAAAGATGTGCTTAAAGCGGCGGAGCAGGGACAAATTGATATTGTGGTGGGAACACATAGATTGCTTTCAAAAGACGTTGTTTTACCCAATCTTGGCTTACTTATTTTGGACGAAGAGCAGCGCTTTGGGGTGCGCCATAAGGAAAAACTTAAAGCCCTTAAGAAAAACGTCGATGCTTTAACGCTCACTGCCACGCCCATTCCTCGTACCTTGCAATTATCCATGTCCGGCATTCGCGAGCTTTCTATTATTGAAACGGCGCCGCCGGAGCGAAAGCCAGTATCTACGGCCATTTTACAACGAGATGGTAAAGTGCTCAAAGAAGTGCTGGAGCGTGAAATTCAACGTGAAGGGCAAGTTTTTTGGGTGTATAATCGTGTACAAGGCCTTGAGCGAGTGGCTGAGTATGTACGTAATCTTGTGCCTACAGCACGTATTGGCATGGCCCATGGACAAATGGGGGAAAAAGAGCTTGAAGAAACCATGCATAAATTTTGGCATGGGGAACTGGATGTGCTTGTGTGTACCTCCATTGTGGAATCGGGCCTTGATTTTCCACGGGCCAATACGCTTATAGTGGACCAAGCGCATATGTTTGGCCTTGGGCAATTGTATCAACTGCGTGGCCGCGTGGGGCGTTCAGACAAACAAGCCTACGCCTTCTTTGTTATTCCAGAGGAGCATAGGCTTTCAGATACGGCGCGCGAACGCTTACGTATTATTTTAGAGTTAGATTACCTTGGTGCTGGCTTTCAGGTGGCCATGGAAGATTTACGTTTGCGCGGTGCCGGAAATATTTTGGGTGAAGTGCAGTCGGGCCACATGTCGCGCCTTGGCTTAGATTTGTTTTTAGAAATGTTGGAAGAAGCAGTAAGCCGTCTTAAAGGCACAGCTTCTGCCATCACTACAGAAACAGAACTGACCATTGGCATTGCGGCACATATACCCAAATCTTATGTACAAGATGGGCGAGATCGTTTGCGTTACTATAAAGCTCTAAGCTCTGCGCAAGATGGTAGCGCTCGTGAAGATATTAGCCTTGGTATGCGTGACCGCTTTGGGGCTTTCCCTGTGGAGTTTGAAAACTTCTTGGCAGTGCTGAGTTTTAAACAATTACTAGGCACTCTTTTGGCGGAAAAAGCCGATATTTATGCTCATAAAGTAACTGTGTATCTTGATAAAACAAAAGAAGTGTTGGATACAGATAAATTGGTAACACTTATGACTGCCGGTAGCAGTACGGGGCATAAAGTACGGCTTATCCCGCCGGCTACTTTAGAGATTCGCTTTGCCTCGTCGCAAACTGCCACAGTGAAAAATTTAGAGAGCGTGGGCGATATGCTTTTTGCCTTAAAAAAAAATGTTGAGAACGCTAAGTAAAATTTGCGTAAGGATATAGTGAAATGTATTGTAATGTTAGATGTTTTTTGCTATATGCAAAGAAAATAGTTGTAAGGTAGGTGCTCATGCGTATCACAGTATGGACTTGCTGCGTTCTTTTCTTCCTGCTTGGGGGGTGTTTGCAGACAGAAACCACCTCAGGTGTGGTGGCCACTGTTAATGGAAAACCCATTACATTAAGAACTTTACAAGCTTTTCAAGAAGCAGATATGTCTGATACGGGCATATTTGAACAATTTTCTTTGCATGAGCTGCGCACACAGTACGGTAAAGCCTTAGGTAGTCTTGTTGTGTACGAACTTGTTTTACAAGCTCTTGAAAAAAAGGGCTTGGGTGTTACAGCTGAGCAAGTGCAAGCTTATGAAGCGGATATTCGATCTGACTATCCTGAAGGTGAGTTTGAAAAATACTTTATGGAGCATGCGCTTGATTTAGATGCTTGGCGCGAAATGCTGCGCTATAGCTTGGGTTTGCAAAGATTTACCGACCAAGTGCTGCGCAAAGACTTTGTGCCGACCATAGAAGATGTGGAAGCGTATTACTCTAAGCATAAAGATACTTTTATGCTGGAAGATGTATACGAATTGTATGGCGTAACGCATGCTGAAAAAGCAAAATTGCAAGGTATAAAGAGTTTAAACCAATTGCTTGAGCGCATTCCAGAGCTTGATCCTTCGGAGGTGACGCTTTCCAAAAGCGAAGTGCCCAAAGAGTGGCAAAAACGCATTTATGCCCTAAAAGGTACGGCTTGTACCGACGTTTTTCAAGAGGAAAAGCTGTATAGCCTTTTTTGCTTAAAAGAGTTTAAGCCGGCTCGTGCGCTTACTGCAGGAGAATCCTACGTGTATATAGAAGAGTTTTTAGCGGAAGAGCAGCTTATAGATATTTTTGAAAAATGGCTTGAAAAAGAAATTTTGCAAGCAGATATTGAAGCTTCAAAATATATTATTCAAGATGTTCAGTAGGATAGTGAAATTTATGGAGGTTGCTTTTTCCTAAAAAAAGGTAGCAAAGAGAGCATTGCAAGTTCCTTGAAAAGGGGCTAAGGTGCTCTTTGTGCATTTTTGGCACTTTTGCCAGAAAAGAAGAATGCGCTATGTATATATTACTAAAATAATAAATAAAATTTAATAAAAGGTTTTTTGACCAGAGGAGATGTTGTGAAAAAAATTCTTTATATGGCTTTAACTATGCTTGCCCTTACCAGTGTGGCGCACGCAGCCACTGTGAACCAAGTGGCCGCTGTAGTTAATGGAAGAATGATTTCTGTTTTTGATTTGGAGCATCAATCGGCTCCCGAGTTTGCCAAAGCCGGTATTAATCCCAAAAAAGGGGAAAATGCTGCTAGAGTGCAAGAAATTTATGCAAAAACTCTTGAATCCATGATTGTAGAATTGCTTATTGTGGATGCAGCGGAAAAACAAGGGCTTACAGCCACTTCCTCTGAAATTGACACAGAAATTTCACGCATGATGCAGCAAAGTGGCCTTGGTAAAGAGGCTTTTGAAAAGCAACTTAAAAGAGAAGGCTTGAGTGTTCAAGCTATACAACAGCGTATTTCTAACACCATTTTGCGCCAAAAGCTCATGGGCGCCATGGTGGGCCGTAAGGTTGTGGTGACCCCTGACGAAGTGCGCGCTTATTATAATGCCAATCCGGATAAATTTGTGAGCAAGGGCGAAACAGTGCTTGCGTTGCTTGTGTATCCTAAAGAATTGCATGCCGAAGCCTATGCAGCACAGATTAAAAAGGACAGTAAGCGTTTTGAAGTAATAGCCAAGGCCATCTCTGAAGGGCCGAACAAAGCCAATGGCGGGGTTATTGGTGCTGTGGATTTAACAAAGTTGCCTCCGCAACTGGTGACCATGATTCAAAAATTACCCGTAGGCGGCGTTACGCAAATCATTATGCTTAATGGTAAAAAATCTCAGTTTAAGTTAATAAGCTCTTCTAAGGGCGGAAAAACCATGACCTTTACTGAAGCCCAGCCCATAGCAGATAGAATGGTGCGCGAGCCACGTCTTAAAGAACGCTTTGAAGAATATGTACAGCAATTACGTAGCAAGGCAGTAGTAGATATTCGCATTTAATTTGTAATTTTTATACAGGAATCTTGTATGTCCATGACGCTTGAAGAATTGGGGCAATTGTTGCGCGCGGAAAGAGAAAAGAAAGCTCTTTCTGTAGATGATGTGGCCGACGGCTTAAAAATAAGCTCACGTGTCTTGCGTGCTTTAGAAGCCGGCGATAGCGCCTCTTTACCTCAAGCTGTGTATGTACGCGGCTTTATAAGCGCGTATGGCAAATTTCTTGAGCTTGATGTGCAAGAAATTCTTGCCACTGTGGTTTTGCAAGATGATGTATCGGATATGCCAAGGCCTTCTGGGTATGAAAGTGTATCCGCCCCGCAACCAAGTAAGAAAAAATCTTTATGGCCCGTGTTCCTACTGCTGCTCATTTTGGCAGCGGTAGGGGGCGCGGCATGGTTTTTTAAAGATGCAGCTTTTTTATCTGAGTTAAAAAACACGCAACTTAGCGCCGCTGAGCCAGCACCGGCTTTGCCCACAGAAAAAAAGCCTGAACCCATACCTGCTGCTAACGTGCAGGGGCAAGATGCGCAGAAAAAACCAGCTGTGAACGCTGCAGCTCCTGTGGCAGCAAAAAAGCCTGAGCAAAAAGAAGCACAAAAACCAGCTGAGGCGGCAGTGAAAAAAGAAACGCAAAAGCCAGCTGCACAGCAAAAAGCCGTAACTGCGTCTGCAAGCACACATGCCGGCCCGCATAAAGTTATTATTACGGCATTGAGCAGCACTTGGATTCACTCCGCCGCTGATGGTGGGAGTAGGCGTCAATTTTCTTTAAAGCCGGGGGATACCTTTGCTTTAACCTTTGACGACTCTTTGCAGCTTACCTTAGGTAATGCTGGTGGCGTGCGTATTCATTTTAATGGGAAGGAAGTGTCCGCCCTTGGGCGTAACGGAGAAGAAAAGACGGTGACTTTCCCGCCGCAAATGTAGTATGGAATGGAATGATTCCGCCATTGTGCTTAAGACAGGGCGATTTCGAGAAGCCGATATGTGGCTACGAATTTTCTCACAAAAGCGCGGTCTAATGACAGTTTTTGCTTTTGGGGGTAGTCGTAGCCGTCGTCGTTTTTGCGGTTGCCTTGATGTACTTAATACCATTCAGTGCCGTGTAAAGAGTTGCCGTAACGGGCAATACCTTGCTTTGGAAGAGGGCACCTTACAATTTGGCCCTCAAAAGCTACGCCGTGATTTTGCACGTCTTGGCATGGTAATGAATTGTATAAAATTTTTAGAAGCATTTGGTATTTCACAAGATGGCGCCCCAGCGGCCTATGCTATTTTGCAAGAAATTTTTATGCTTTTTGAAGGGGATAATGTTCCACATACTTTGTATCCTGTGCTTTTTCGTTTGCGTATAGCGTCAGATCAAGGTTTTGCACCGGCATGGCATAGCTGTGCTGTGTGCGGCGAGGACATTAGCCAAAAAGAATGTATCTTTCACATGAATGAGGGCATAGCTCATTGTGTGCATTGTGAGCCTTCGCGAAAGTCATTGGCGTATACCCTTAAGCTTTCCCCTGCTGTGCTTACGTTGTTGCATAAGGTAGAAAGGGCTCCGGCGCATGCGTGGGATATGTTTTCTTTGTCTGCCAAAGATAGGCAGGCATGTTTTCGTGCCATAGATGGTTTTGTACAATTCCACTTGGGCATTGCTTGGGAAGAAGGTCGTTTTAAACGGGTTTAATTATTTTAAAAAGGGTTATCCATGTACTTTCAGGACATTATCCTCACTTTACAGGGTTTTTGGGCAAAGCATGGCTGTGTTATAGAGCAGCCTTGTGATATTGAGTGTGGCGCAGGCACCTTTAATCCGCATACCTTTTTGCGTGTACTTGGCCCTGAGCCTTGGTCTGTGGCCTATGTGGAACCTTGCCGTCGTCCCACGGACGGTCGCTATGGTGAAAACCCCAACCGTTTACAGCGGTACTATCAATATCAAGTTATTTTAAAGCCTTCACCGGAAAATGTACAAGAGTTGTACCTTGAAAGTTTAAGCGCTCTTGGGCTTGATGCCAGCAAGAATGATATTCGCTTTGTAGAAGATGACTGGGAATCCCCCACCTTAGGTGCATGGGGCCTTGGCTGGGAAGTATGGTTAAATGGCATGGAAGTAACGCAGTTTACCTATTTTCAGCAAGTAGGCGGCATTGATTTGCACCCCATTAGTGTGGAGCTTACCTACGGTTTAGAGCGTCTTGCCATGTATTTGCAGGGTGTTGAGTCTGTGTATGACCTTAAGTGGAACGAAAATGTGACCTATGGTCAGATTTATCATCAAAACGAAGTGGAGCAGTCTCGTTACAATTTTGAAAAGAGCAATGCAGATATGCTTTTAAGCTTTTTCAATGAATATGAAGCAGAGTGTAAGAAACTTATAGGTGAAAACTTGCCGTGGCCTGCTTATGATTATTGTTTAAAGTGCTCCCACGCTTTTAACTTACTAGATGCTCGCGGTGCCATTTCCATTACGGAACGTACAGGCTATATTGGTCGTGTTCGCGCTTTAGCCTCCGGTGTGGCGCAGTTGTATGCCGCACAGCGTGAAGCTCTTGGCTATCCCATGTTACAAAAGTAGGGGAAGAATATATGTCTTTGTTTGTTCTTGAAATTGGTAGTGAAGAAATACCCGCTCGTTTTTTGTCCCTAGAAGAGGCAGAGCTGCATAGGCGTTTTAGCACAGCTTTGGACGAAGTGGGCATTGCTTATGGGCAAATACGCGTTATGGCAAGCCCTCGCCGTGCTGTGGTGTTTGTGGAAGATGTGCAAGCTGTGCAGGTGGAAAAAGAGGAATTGGTTTCCGGACCGCCTGAACGCATAGCCTACGATGCTGAAGGCAAGCCTTCTAAAGCTTTGGAAGGTTTTTTGCGTACCAATGGCGTTACCTTAGAGCAAGTTTTTGTGGAAGAAACACCCAAGGGCCGTTATCTTGCTGTGCGCAAAAAAACCGGTGGGGCTCAGGCCAGTAAGCTGCTGGAAGAAATTTGTCCCACCATTATTGCTGCTTTGCCCTTTGCTAAAAAGATGCGCTGGGGAGCACAAAGCTTTGCCTATGCACGCCCTTTGCGCTGGATTTTAGCGTTATTTGATGATCAAGTGGTGCCTTTTACTGTGGGGCCTGTCTCTTCAGACAGAATCACATGGGGACATCGCATTCACGCGCGTCAAGCCGATGGCTCCATAGCTGTGAGCGTGCCACATGCTACAGAATACATGGCTGTGGTGCGTAAAAGTAGTGTAGAGCCTGATGCTGCCATGCGCCGCAAGGCCATTATAGATGGTGGTAATGCCGCCGCTACCGCACTTGGCGGAAAAATTTTGTGGAAAGACTCTTTGCTTGACGAAGTTCAAGGGCTTGTGGAACACCCCACAGCCATGATTGGTTCTTTTGATGCGTCCTTCCTTGAAGTGCCGCGCGAAGCCTTACTTACCAGTATGGAAAGCCATCAGAAAAGCTTTGGTTTAGAAGATGCTGCGGGCAATCTCTTGCCTCATTTCTTAACTGTGCTCAACATGACGCCGCCTGAGCTTTCCATAGTGCAAAAAGGCTGGGAACGTGTATTGCGTGCGCGTCTTGAAGATGCACGCTTTTTCTGGCACACAGATCTTGAAACTTCCTTAGATACGTGGCTTGAAAAGCTGGATTCTGTTATTTTCTTGGGTCCCTTGGGCTCCATGGGGGATAAGACACGCCGTCTTGAAAAGCTTTGCGTATGGCTTATGGAGCATTGTAAAGTCACCGGTTTTGAAGCTAAAGATGCAGCACGTGCAGGCCGCCTTTCCAAGGCGGATTTAGTCTCCGGCATGGTGGGTGAATTTGATACGCTTCAAGGCATCATGGGCGGCATTTACGCACGTAAAAAAGGCGAAAATGAAGCTGTATGCTTAGCCTTGCAAGAACAATATTTGCCGGCAGGCCCAGACACTGCGGTACCTGCTACACTATTGGGGGCTTTATTGTCCATGGCCGATAAAGCAGACACCCTTGTAGGTTGCTTTGGTTTGGGCATGGTGCCTACCGGTACGGCAGATCCCAATGGCTTGCGTCGTTGCGTGCTTGCCATTACGCGTTGTATTTTAGAGTTTAACTTGCGCCTGAACGTGCCGGCTTTCTTGGAGCAAGCCTTAAGCTTGTACGGTGAGAAAGCATGGAAGCTAGATAAAGAAGCTTGCTTGCAAAAGCTTCACGAGTTTTTTGAAGCTCGTGTGAAGAATTATTTGCAAGGTCAAGGCGCCGATACTCTTCTTGTGGATGCTACTTTGGGCGCCGGTTGTCAGGATGTGTGGGTAGTGGCTCGCCGCTTACAAGCTTTACAAAAATTCCATGCTAGCGAAAACTACACCAATGCAGTACAAACGTTTAAGCGCGTGGCTAATATTATACGTAAGCAAGGGCAAGAATATCCTTTAACAGGTCAATATTCTGTGGCTCTTGCGCAAGAGCAAGCCGAAAAGGATTTGATGCAGAGCTTGGATGCGCTCTTACCACGCTTTGATGCTTTATGGCAAAGTGATGACTTTGACGCCATCCCCAATCTATTGCTGGAAGTGCGTCCTGCCATTGACGCTTTCTTTGATTCTGTAATGGTAATGTGTGATGAGGCCGATGTGCGCCTTAATCGTTTAAATATGCTTAAAGCCCTTATGGATCGCATGGAAAACTTTGCAGATTTTTCTGCACTACAAGTGTAAATTCTTAGGCTAGCAATATATTTTGTATGAGGATGAAGCAAGAACACCTTGCTTTTACAAGTAAACATTTTTGGAGGAAAATATGGCTAATCATAAATCCGCTGTGAAACGTCACAAGCAAAGCCTAGTGCGCGCAGGCCGTAACCGCGCTGCACGTACACGTGTGAAAACTGTTATTAAGAATGTACGCGCTGCTATTTTGAAAAAAGATAAAGTAGCTGCATCTGAAGCCTTAGTTTTAGCTACTTCTATTTTAGATAAAGCTTCTACCAAGGGCGCTATGCACTGGAAAACAGTAGCTCGTAAGATTTCTCGTCTTGCTAAAGCTGTTAATAGCATGGAAGTAGAATAGTTTTTATTTTTGCTTTAGGTTTTGTGTGGGGAACTTTTTTTTAAATGTTCCTCACACTTTTTTTATACACAAAGGCGATTATATATTTTGCCGCAATAAAAACGTACAAAGCCGTTCTCACGAGAGAACGGCTTTGTACGTTTTCTTCTAAACTATGCTTGCGCGGCCATTAAAGCGCGTTTTGAAAGGGATAGGGGGGGAGTATGAGGGGGGAAAGGGAAAACTTTTTGGTGCTAGCAAAAGTTTCCCTTTCCCCCTTAAGAAATAAAAGACTACTATAACTACATAATAGGAGATTTAGACGTGGAAACAGTATAAATCTCGTGTGGGTCAAGAATAAGAATAACCGAACCGTCACCCATGATGGTGGCGCCAGAAATTCCCTTAAGGTCACCAAGGTAAGAGCCAAGAGGCTTAATAACCACTTCTTGACGCTCTAAGAGCCTGTCAACAACAATACCTAGCCTACGTCCGTTATCGTGAATAACTACCACGGAAAGTACGTCAGGCTCTGTTTCTGGCGGTGGTAGATTGAGTATTTCAGAAAGTCCTATAATACCTAATACTTCACCGCGAAGAGTTACAGCCTTGCGACCATTAATATCTGTTAAGAGTTCCGCGTCAATTTTAGTGGTTTCTGATACGGCATCAAGCGGTATGGCAAACATTTCTTCATGCACATTAACCATGAGCGCATCAATGATGGCTAGGGTGAGTGGTAGGAGTAGGGTAAAGCGTGTGCCCTTTCCTATTTCAGAAGTTATGTTTACGCTACCTTTAAGGTTTTTAATATTGGTACGTACCACGTCCATACCCACACCGCGACCGGAAATATCGGTAATGGTTTCGGCTGAGGAGAAGCCGGGGGCAAATATAAGCTCCATGGCTTCGCGGTCATCCAATTGCTTGGCATCTTCGGGAGAGATAATGCCTTTGCGTATGGCAACTTCGCGCATTTTGTCAGGATCAATACCCTTACCATCGTCTTCAATTTCGATGGCCACAGAGTTTCCTTTGTGGAAGGCGCGCAGTACTACGCGGCCCTTGGTGGGTTTACCTGCCGCAATGCGGTCTTCTTGTGGCTCAATGCCGTGGTCCACTGAGTTACGGATAAGGTGAACCAAGGGATCGCCAATAACTTCCACGACGCTCTTATCAAGCTCTGTTTCTTCACCTTCAAGGATAAGATCCACTTCTTTGCCGCTCTTGCGTGAAAGGTCACGCACAAGGCGTGGGAAGCGAGAGAATACCGAGGCCACAGGTACCATGCGCACTTTCATAATGGTATCTTGCAAATCGTCGGAGATGCGAGCCATGGCATAGGTGGTTTCGGAGAGACTTTGTGCTACATGCTGTAAGTCAACACTATTATTGGCTTCTTCAAGGTGACGCGCAATAAGAGTGTAGCGGTTTCTGTTGATGATAAGCTCGCCAATAAGGTTCATTAAATGGTCAAGCTTTTCATGGTCAACACGAATGGTAGACGAAGTGGCTGCAGGTTTGGCACCGTCAGCAGGGGCGCCAGCTGCAGGCTTAGCTGCCGGGGCCGCGGGCTTAGCTGCGGGTGTAGCAGGCTTTGCCGCAGGAGCCGCGGGCTTGGGAGCCTCTTTAGCAACTTCTTGAGCAGGAGCCGCGGGCTTGGGAGCCTCTTTAGCAGCTTCTTGAGCAGGAGCTTCTGGCTTAGGAGCTTCAGCTGTAGAGGCTTCTGGCTTAGGCGCTTCAGCACTTGGTTCGGCTTTAGCTTCTGCATCAGCTTGCACAGCAGCTGCGTCATCGCCTTGTGCCGGAGCTGCAATATCAAGCGAGGCGCCGTTAAGTTCCTTAATGACCATTTCTTTAATAATGCCTATCTCTTGACCAAGCATGTCTAGAAGCAGGGCAAAGTCCATGTCGGAATTGCGCGCTGAATCAACAATGCCGCCTGTGCGCTCAGCATAGAGGCGAATGTCCTCAAGCTCCACAAAAGCGCTGGCATTTTTTATGGCCACAAGGCAGCGATAAATGGCATCTATGGAAGGCTTATGATTACTGTCGTTATCTAAAGTTTCCATACATGCTCGAATAATTTCAAGCTGTTGTGCTACGGTGCGACGGAACATTTCCATGTCGTCATCATCGGTGCCCATGGCAAGTACAGCCGGTGGCGTTACTGCGGTGGCTTGACTTGCAGCTTGGCTTTCAGGCGCTTGGCTTGCTTCACTTACACAAACTTCTTCATACATACCGGCAGGTAGCATGATAGCTCCGCCTGCTAGGGCTTCTTGAAGCTGATGTAAAACTTGGCTTGTATCCTTAGGGGCAGCTGTGCCTGCAGCGCAATCAATGGCTTGTACGAGAATTTCTAAAATATCTACCACAAAGAGGAGCAAGTCTATGAGTTCGTGACTGGGCTGCACTTCCCCTTTGCGCATATTGTTAAGTACAGTTTCTGCTTCGTGGGTAAGGGCATTAATTTCTTCATACCCAATAATACCGCTATTTCCTTTAAGATTGTGGAAGAAGCGGAATAAGTCATTAATGAGTTCTTCTTGCCCTTCGCCTTCAGCTTCTAAAGACAAAAGACCTGTATTTAAATTTTCTACAATTTCTTGCGACTCATCCACAAAGTCTTTTAGATGGCCTTCACCAAAAGCCGTGAGTTTATAGGCTTCGCGGCTAGAAAAGGTAGAGATCCAATCTTTGGCGCTTTTATCACTCTTTTTGAGGGCTTTTATGCCGTCTTGAGTTGGCGCATCAGACGTTTCTACTTGCGCACTTGGTGCGTCTGCTGCTTGGTCATGGCTGTCTGCGCTTGGTTGTTCTGCTTCTGTGTTTGAAACAACCACACCGCCGCCTTCCATGAGAGCGTCAATTTCTGTGATAAGATCTTCAATGGGCACGCCTTCATCGGTGTTAGAGCTTTCTAAGAAGTCTAACATTTGGCGCAAGGCATCGGTGGAGGCAAGGATAATATCCATAATACCTGAAGTCATGGTCATTTTAGCATGACGCACGTCATCAAGTATATTTTCACATCTATGAGCGAGCTGATTTATGCGATTAAGCCCAAGAAAGCCCGACGCACCTTTAAGGGAGTGCATAGGACGAAAAATCTCATTGAGCAAATCAAGATTGTCAGGGCTTTTTTCCAGCTCTAGCAAGTTGGGCTCGATTGTCTCAAGATGTTCGCGCGCTTCAACAATAAAGTCAGCAAAAATCTCAGCATCCATAAAATCTTGACTCATAACAAACCCTTGGTGCAAAAATTAAAAGAAGTAAACCGCCAAACGTCGTACATATCTTAACTTATCGGCTATCCGAGCAACATCTTTATGTTTCGAACCATTTTTTCTGGCTGAGCAGGTTTTACCATATAAAGGTTGGCCCCAAAACTCATACCTTGTTGAATATCCTTTTCTTGTCCTTCAGTGGAAAGAACAATAATAGGTGTGTCTTTATAGGCGTCTTGCTCACGTAAAGTTTTGATAAAAGTAAAACCGTCCATACGTGGCATATTGATATCTGAAATAATTAAATCAACTTCTGCGCCATTATATAATTGCTCAAGGCCATCAAGGCCATCTTCAGCAGTAGTAACCTTAAAACCTTCTGCTTTCATAACAAAAGCAAGTAAGTTTCTAATGGTTTTGGAGTCGTCAACGACCATAATGTGTTTACTCATAACTAACCTCGGGATTGAAGAACGTGATTAACAATTTTATCGGTAGAAATGATTCCAAATATTTTCTTGTCATGGTCTAAGATGCCGCAAATGCATTGAACATTGGCACCAATTTCAAATTCCACATTCCAAGAAATTTCTTTTTGTTTAACAATAAACATATTTCTTACTTTATCTATAATCATGCCAAATTGCATACCTTTACGCTGGCAGACTATGATGAACTTGTCTTGCAACTTGGTGGTGTTGCCCCCACAGTAACCTAGCAATTGGTCTAAGTGCAAAAGGGGCGTCACTCTACCACGCAAGTTAACTACTCCTGCCATAAAGTCTGGCGTTAAAGGAAGTTGCATGGGCGGTGTAAAGCGAATAACCTCTTGTACAGCCTCAATGGGTATGGTGTAAACCTGCCCACATACTTCAAAAAAAATCATTTGTAGGTGTTCAAAAGTTTTCAGCTCTTCTTCCATGGGAATTTGGTAGCTTAGCTGTAATGCCGTAGCTGCCTCAAGCTCATTGAAAGAAATTCCTAAGGCTTCAGCATTTTCTACACCTACATATTTTTGCAAAAAAGCATGCTCTGCTCCGGTTATATTGCCTTCTTTTACAGGCTCAGGAGCGGCAAAGTCTTGATCTTCAAAATATTGTTCAGGAGTTCTTACCATATTTTCACCACTTCCTCGGCTAAAGCCTCATAGGCTAGAGCACCGCGCGAATCTGCTGCTATATGAAAAACTGTTGTTCCCAAAGCACTAGCTTCGCGAAATCTTGTGTCTACACCTATGACAGTCTCAAACATGGCAGAGCTCATTTTATTGCGCATAAGCTGCAATACCTTAGTACACGCTCTGGCTCTTTTGTCATACATCGTCGGTAAGGCTTTGTATCTAATAGGGCTTGGCAGCACTTTGTTTAACGTGCGAATTGTATCAAAAAGCAATTTAAGCCCATGTAATGCTAAAAAGTCCGTTTGAATGGGAATTATAAGTAAATTTGATGCCACTAAAGCATTAACAAGTAAAATCCCCACATGCGGTGGACAGTCTAGTAATATATAATCGTAATCGTGTAAAACCGGTACCATTGCCTTAGCAAGCACCATGCCTTTACCTTTACGATTTTGAAAATCTAGCTCTAGCTCTGAAAGGCGAATACTTCCAGCAGCAAAGTGTATACTACCATCGGCAACAGGTTTTGCTAGTCTTCTCCAGATGCCCGGCCATGCTTTTTCTTCCGCAAGAATTAAATTGTGTAAAGTAACTTCTTGCTCTTCAGGGTAGAGCTTCATATGCAAAGAAGCGCAAGCGTGGGGGTCCAAGTCAAGAATAAGGACTTTTTTCCCTTTACGTGCCAGTGCTGTGCCTAAGGTGAGCGTTGTGGTAGTTTTGCCCACACCACCTTTCTGATTGGCAATAGCTATAACTTTTGCACTCATGAAACCCTAGCTTTGCTTGCGATATACAATAATACCTGTGTAATGCTCTGGAGTAAACGCACGGCTAATATTATGCAAAGATTCTGAATGGCCAATATGTAATGAACCACCAGGAATCAGATTGTCATAAAAAGCATTAATAACGCGTTTTTTCATGTCGTTATCAAAATAAATAATAACGTTACGACAAAACACAGCGTGGGATTTTTCCACACGAGACAATTGTATTTTGTCATTAAGGTTAATTTGTCCAAATTGCACAAGGCGTTTTACATTGGGATTAACAGCAAAAAGCCCATCTTTTGGTGTGAAATATTTACCTATGATATCCTTGGGCGTGGTGCGCAAAGCGTACTCGCTATAAAGGCCTTGCCTTGCTGTAGCGAGTACAGCCTCGGATAAATCATTGGCTGTAATTTTAATATCCCATTGTGAAATTTCATTTTTTAATATTTCATGCAAAATCATAGCAATGGTGTATGGCTCCTCACCTGTGGAGCAGCCAGCAGACCAAATGCGCAGACGTTTTTTCCCGCTTTTGCGACATTCATCCAAGGTGTTTTTCATAATAACATCTTGAAATACCTTAAGTTGTGGCGGGTTCCTGTAAAAGCTTGTTTCATTGGTTGTTACAACTTCAAAAAGGCGATTAAGCTCAGTTTTTTTACTGATATCAAAGCGCAAAAAGTTGTAATACTCACTGTATGACTTAAGCTTTAACTCTTTAATGCGATTGCTTAAACGGTTTTCAACTAAGTATTTTCTATTTTCGGCAATAAAAATACCGCATTGTTGATAAATAAAATCTCGAAGTTGAATAAATTCTTCATCAGAAATTTTAAGCTCCTGCTTAAAAGGAGATGTAGGGCGTTTAAAGAGGGAAGACATTTTTAGCCTGCCTTTACTTTTGCGATAGCTTCTGTAGCTGCCTGTTGAATTTCTACAACATCATGCTGGACCATTTCAAGGAGAGCTTTAAATGCTATTTCTCCACCAATATCTGCAAGTACTTCTATGAGCTTTAGACATACCATAGGTCTTGCATCTTGCAATCTTTGTATAAAGACTTCCGCCAAATCATCGGAGGGTAGTGCGCATAAAGCTTCAATGGCTCGAATGCATACCCAGTCGTTGGGGTCATTTAACAGTTTTATGAGATGCGGAACTACAGAGGAATCATTGGAAGCACCAAGCACATCAATAACAGAAGTACGCACCTCTGGTGAAGGGTCTTGCAGTTTAGCAAGCAATGTATCCAAGTGGTCACGTAAGCTTATGTTATGTTGTGCAAAAGCTTCTACAGCAAGTTGCCGTACTGAGGCTTCTTCATCGTTTAAAGCGCGAACAATATAAGAGTAGTTTTCTTGTAAACCAAAAGCGCCCAAAGCATACACCGCCATCATACGTTGTTCTTCTTGCCCTTCGTTAAGCCATTGCACAAAATGCTCAACCAGTGCAGGCGTGTGTAGTTTTATACAAGCTTCAAGGGCCACTTCTTTTACATCCGTGTAGGGATGATCAAGGAAAGTAAAAATAATTTCTTGAGCTGGCTCAAAGGCGAGCTGGCTTCCAAGGCATACAATGGCACTTTTTATAACGTCCTCATCGCCACCTTCTTGTAATACACTGAGCATGAAGTCAGCATCTTCTTGGGTGGCGTGCTTCGATATGTATTCCGCTGCAAGACGTTGGCTATCACGGTCAAGTTCGTAAAAAATTGCCTTGAGTGCGGGTACGCAGTCGCGCCCTTCCATATGTAGACAGGTTTCAGCGGCAATTTTCATACGCACAGGATTTTCTGGGCTTAAGAAAGTGAAAAATGCGTCGTTAGTACCAATTTCTGCCAAGGCTTTAACGCCGGCTTGATAAATGTCACATTCTGTCTTGCGTGCAAGGCTTTCTAATAAAGCCATAATGGCTTTGGATGCTGCATCATCGCCCATAACAGCAAGACCCATGAGAGCAATTTGTTGTACGTCCTCATCTTCATCGCTGAGTGCTTCTTCAAGGTAGCCTTTAAATTTTTCTTTCTCTGTATCAGATATAAGGCAAAGAGAGTCAGGGCCTAGAATTTGTACAATGGTTTTCACTGTTTTATGGCGCAAAACTTCCGGCGCTTGCTCTATAAATTTCAAAAGCATAGGCACCGCTTTGATGTTTTTCATTTCACCAAGTGCATCAATGATGATGGAAGTCACCAAGGGAGAGCTTGCATTTAAAGATTGTACCAAGGTATTAATGGTACTATCAGCACGGATTTTTGTTAGAGCTTCAACAACGGAGAATTGTACCCATTCTTCATCTTTCATGGCTTGGTGTAAGGCCTCTACAGCTTCAGGAAAGGCCAATTGCCCAAGGCTCATGGCTGCTTGGTAGCGCACATTAACTTCTGGGTCTTTAAGCAAGGCTTCGCATAATGGCGGCACGGCTATACGGCTTTGCGTATGTCCTAATATGTCAGCCATAAAAATGCGTATATCTGGATCTTGATTAAGCAATAAAGGGCATAAAGAAGGTACATCGTCGTGGCCAATTTCACGTAAAATATCCATGGCCACATTGCGCAAGGAGGAGTCCTCACTGTGTAAGTAAGGAATCATTTTTTCAATAGTTTTGGGCCCGCGGATTTTCCGCAAGGCATACTCTGCGGCCTCTTGCACACCAACATTACGACTTTTGATATGATCGCTCAGAAGAGGAATGGCCTCTTCTAAACACATATCGCCCGCTTCAAAAGCGGCTTGGCGAATGTCGTCATTATCGCGGCTGTAGAGGGCTGTTAAAACTGCTTGTGATTCACTATTTGTACTTGCGCTCATAGTTTATTCCTTTTTGGAAATTAACCTTTAACGGCTGTCATTAAAGCTTGAGCCATGCTGTCAATATCAACAATTTGGTCTGTAAGGTTTGCATCAACAATAGCTTTTGGCATGCCATAAACAACACAAGATGCTTCATTTTGCGCCATAATGTATCCGCCTTTTTCTTTTAAAGCGCGAATACCTTCAAGCCCGTCGCTGCCCATGCCGGTAAGAATAAGACCTATGGTTCTGCGTGGCATGGCTTGCGCTACAGAGTGCATAAGTTCTGTGGCAGAAGGCTTGTAGAGTTCTGTTGTGGGCTGCTCTGAAATAACAAGCTCCGGTAAAGGGCCTTTCATCTGAAAACGCATATGTTTTCCGCCAGGGGCAATATAGGCATGACCTGGTTTTGGCCTTTCCCCATGTACTGCCTCTGATACCGCAATTTTACATGTGCTATCAAGTCTTTTTGCAAAAGGTCCTGTAAAGGCAGCAGGCATGTGCTGCGCAATAAGAATAGTTGCCGGAAAATCTGCCGGAAAGGCCGATAATAATTTTTGCACAGCAGGAGGCCCACCGGTGGAAACACCTATGGCGATAATATCTCGAGCTCCTCGACATGCCTTAAAGCCTGCATCCTTACTCACTGTTGCCGGTGAAGATTTACGCGCTTCTTGTTTTTTCATACCAAAGCGTAATTGCATGAGGGATTTTTTTCTTGCAAGTAAACGAATTTTGGTTATGAGATCTTTACCAAATTGCTCTTGTGCACTTTGTGATTTGGGTAAAAAGTCCAACGCTCCTGCTTCTAAAGCCTTAAGTGTTGTTTCGGCTCCTTCTTCCGTAAGAGAGCTAATCATAATAGTTGGTGTGGGCTTTGTTTTCATTATTTCTTGCAAAGCTTCCAACCCATTCATTTTAGGCATCTCAACGTCTAGTGTTACCACGTCAGGGTCTAGTTGTTGTACTTTTTGTACGGCTTCCTGCCCGTTATTGGCTACACCGACAACTTCTATATTTTCATCACTTGTGAGAATATGCTTGAGAGCTTTACACATGAAAAGCGAGTCGTCAACGATAAGGACCTTAATCACAGGGGCTCCTAAGCTAAAAGGTATGACCATGCTTTTTCGCATGGGAGGTAAACTTAATATCTTGAATAAAGAGTACCCTAAGACGCAATGTTTTACAAGGGCTAAAAATGCTAAGCACATATTTACTTAACGTTTTTGTGCCTGTGTAGATATAGAAGTGGCGGTGGTGTTCACTTATTAAAAAAATCCCCATGGCAATCATGGGGATTTTTTTATATGTATATTTTTTTATTTTGCTTGCACGCTAGTGAGGCGTTCGTTCACAGCTTGCGACCCCTCAGGGCTTGTAAGTACTTCAGCTAGCTTGTTAACAATATCATTATCATAGGCATTACTGTTTTCGCGCAAAATGCTTAATGCCTTATCGACTGGAAGGCCGTCACGGAAGGCACGTGGGCTTACCATGGCGCAGAAGGTATTAATAATACCAAGTACACGGCCATGTAATGATATTTGATTGTCATGCAATTTGTTGGGTGAACCTGTTCCGTCAAGCTTCTCATTCATTTGCAAGATTGCGCTGGGCACAGGAATGCCAAAGTCAATTGTGCTGAGAATATTATACGCATATTCTGGGATTCTACCAAGTTCTGCTTGCTCTTCTGGGGTAAGCTTTCCAGTCTTTGAAAGCAATTCACGTGGTACGAAAATTCTACCAATTTGCGAAAGCACAGCCGCGGTGGCCAGTGTATCTTTGTCTTTTCCTTCTAAAGCCATTTCATCGGCCAAAAGCTCAGATAGGCGGCGCATTAAACTGGAGTGACCTGCAAGGTAGGGGTCAACACGTTCGATGGTGCCTACTAAGGCTTCGATGGTGCTCATCTGTTGCTTATTACGCTTCTCACTATTTCTGCGGAACTCTGTAATATCTTGCATGGTAATAACAGCCGCCGCTGTGGGGTCTTCGCTGTCCATAAAGGGGAAGAGCGTAGCGCGGAAGAGGCGTTCTTCGCCTTTTATTTCCAGTACAAGTTCGATGGTTTTAGAGTTTTCTGACTTGGCTACTAAGGATATGGCTTCTTGCACTTGGAAAGCGGCTTTATCTGTAATGACATTGTGTAAGTTTTCGCCTTGCAAGTCATCAACATTTTTATTGATAATTTCTGCAAATGCACGGTTTGCAAGGTGCAGTGTGCCGCTTACATCTGCCATAATGAGGCCCACATCAAGAGAAACGTTAATGCTGTCAAGAAGATGCTTCTGTTTTCTAATGACTTGATATAACTTTCTAAATTGTTCTGCAACGGTGCGTTGTTCACGCCCAATCATAATCCACCATACGAGTGAGAACATGAGTAGCACGCTAAGACATAAAAATATGCCGGCGCCGTACACAAGGTTAAAAGCGCGGCTAAGTTGTGCATCCACGAGGGCAGCAGGAATTTCTTGTACCACCATCCAATTTAAATCATTAACGCGTTGACCTATGGAGTACACTTCGCCATTGCCGGATAAGGCTTGACGACTACCAAAGGGGAGTTTTTTTGCATCGGTGGCAATTTGTATGGTTTCTGGAAGTTCTTGGGTAGCGTCGGAGCGTAAAACTTCCCATGTTTCTTTGTTAAGCTGTAGTAAGCTGCTACGAATTTCTTGGTTTTGTCCGGAAGTACGGTTTAAAAAGTTTGCCAGTTGCCCAGTAACCGGAGTGGTAATCAAAAAGGCAGCTACAGCTTTGTTGGTTTCTGCTTGTTCTGCTAAAATGGGCGAGGCATAGTCTAACATCATGCCTGTGGTGGAGTTATGCACCGGAGCGTATGTTGTTTTATTCTGGGCTATGGCCTGTTTAATGGCTGCTACTTGTGAAGGAGATATGGGTAAGGGGCGCGGTGCAGATGAGAGCATAGTATTGCCATCGGCACTGGTTATGCGCGCGTCGTGTAAGCCATTGTAAGAGGTAAAATCTAAAAGGATGGTGCGCATCATGGGCAGTTGTTCAGCAATGTAGGTAAAATCTTCATTCTCGCTTTCCACTGTTTCGGAATCGTTAAGAAGTTTTACATCGCTCATGTTCATGCTGGCAATATCTTGCGCAAAAAGACGAAATAATTCAGACTCGCTTACGCGTGCGGCTTGATTTTCTAAGCTTACTTTCCACAGGCGAATACTTTCAGCTGTGGTATCAACATTAAGTTGTAAGCGTTCTTCTTGGGAAAGAAGAATGTCTCTTTTTTGTGCGGAGTAAAACGTATGGCAAATAATGGCTGTTACACCGCAAAAAGCCAAAACAACACCGGCAAAAATCACTAAGCGTGAACGCTTTGACATTCCTTGTGCAGTAGGTGCGATTCCTTTTTGGTTCTCATCGTACATGGGAGTCTCCGTCTATTTTTTTTTGGGCATAACATGCATCCATCTATTATCTTCATTGACTGAATACTGCGGTATATAGTTGCGTATTCGCTTATGTGAGAGCACGTTTCTGGATAAGTTATCTAAAATGTAGACTTCCTCTCCAACATATACTGCAAGCACAGCATGAGCAAGTCTTAAAATTGTATCTTTTACAACGACAATTCGCATTTGCGAAACAGGAAAACCTGCACTTCTTAAGGTAAAATATTTTGCTATGGCATAATCTTCACAATCGCCAGAACGTTTTTTAAATTCAGATGGCGTGGCCCAATAGTCAGGTGATTTGTATACAGAGGGATCTTGCTTATAGGGCCATTGATTCCAAAAATTATTAACTATTTTCAGCTGTGTTAAAGTGTCCTTACCTTTAAGTTTTGCCATTAAAGAATCCCACGTGGTACCGTGGTTTAATTTAGAACCAGATTTAAGGATATTATTTTTATAATGGCGATCTTTCACACTAAGCCATTGTTTTAAGCCTTTCATGGATCCCTTAAACTCAATGGAACCAAAAAGCTTGGGTGCAGCATGGGCATAGCTGTTCATGCCAAGCAAAAAGAAAATGCTGAGCATTATAACAAGGCTTTTTGCCAAGGGCGACATGCGTTGCTGCGAATTTAAAAGTACTTTTGGCATAAGGAACTCTGTGAAGAGATTATGATTGCTCTTGTTTCCATGCTTTGTATTTTTTTAAAATGGTACTGACTGTTTTCTGGGTTTGAGTCAGTACATTATATTTCTGCGTAATGGTGTCGCGAGCGGCCTTGCATATGGGAGACATAGCTTCTTTGCGTTCCAATAAGGAAATGGTCATTTCTGCCAAAGCATTGCTATCGTAGGGGTCATAGAGGAAACCATTATTCCCGTGTGAAATGACCTCACTTATGGGGCCAGAATCCGATGCAATAACAAGGCATTGGCAACTCATGGCTTCGAAGATACCCGAAGATAATGCCAAAGGAGCAGAGAGAAATATATGCACATCAGAAGCTTGTAAAAGTGTTCTGTAGTCTTTATGTGGGCGAAAATTGATAAAATGCACGCGCCTTTCGTTAATGTCGTAGGTTTCGCGTAACATGGTCTGCCATTTTTCTGTTTGAGGGTTGTTTTTGGCCGATGAGGCAGACATGATAACAATGTGTGCCTTAGGGCGTTCCTCAAGAATGCGCGGCAACGCGTGTAAAAAAGGCGGGCAGGTTTGATTGGTCTCTAGGCTACGCCCAGAAAAGGTGACCAACTCTTCCACGTGGGCAAGGTCACAACCTTCCACCACAAATTTTGTTTCATCTTTAGGGTGAAAAAATTCTGTGTCAACACCTTCATGGAGCACTTGAATATGTTTTGCAAGGTTTGCAGGGTATAGGGCCTTTTGCCACTGGGTAGAAGTATAGGCCATATGACAATCGTGCAAAGCGTTCCATTGAAAGAAGTTGCGCACGCGATCAGGAGAAAAATCCAAGGTAGGATGTTCTTTCCCCTTACTAAAAAGCGTAAAATTGTTGCCTGAATCGTGAAAGCCTTCCGCGTAAGCCACTAGAAAGGACGATGGGAAAATATCTTTAATATACATGGAGTAACCATAGCCAGCATTGCCTATGATTATATCAGGAGTAAATCCTGTGCTCTTCAAGCGTGTGAGCACATGAGCCATGTGCGTGGCACGTCGTATGCCACGCACGGCTTCTAGCTCTGCTCTATCCTTAATAGGAGGGATGGGAGGTTGATTGACTAAAATTCGACCTACACCCGGTATGCGTACATCGTTACGAGAACGCCCACTTACAAAAAGCACCTTAGCATCGTCAAGTGTTGCAAGACGGCTGGCAGTTCCTCTAAATGGTCCAGGAAAATTGTGCGGCAGAAATAGTACTTTCACAAACTCCCCTTTATTTTACGAATGCACGTTCTTGCGCTGTAATTGCGCAATAAAAGCTTTACCTTCTTCTGTGGCAGAGTAGGCATGTAAAGCTGCTATTACTTTAGGATCAAACTGTTGCTTGTCTTTATCAAGAAGCATCAATGTTTCCTTGAGTGTTTTTGCCTTGCGGTATACACGCGGGCGTAAGATGGCGCAGAATACGTTAGACACTGCAAGTATACGCGGCAAGAAGTCAATATCATCGCCTTGGAGATGATTAGGATAACCAGTGCCGTCCATGTTTTCGTACATTTGGTTGATGGTGGCTTGAATGGGTAAGCCAAAATCAAAATCTGCCAAAATCTTACTGGTTTTATCCACGTGAGTGTGCATAAGCGCACGCTCTTCTTCCGTGAGCGCGCCCTTTTTATTGAGGAGCTCTTGCGGTAAGCTAAGCATACCAATTTGGCTCAAAGCAGCTGATATGCGTATGGTTTTAAGCTCTTCTGAGGAGCATTTTAAGTTTACGGCAAGTTTATGTGCAAGGTCGCCAAGGGCTTGTGAGTGACCGCAAAGATAGGGGTTCACAAGTTCAATGGCCATGGTGAGTACTTGAATCAACTGCTCAACGCGTGCTTGTTCTTTTTCACGCTCAAGAAGCATTTGAGTCACATCTCTGTATACAGAAACCACACCGTCTACACGGTTTTGCGCGCCAAAATATGGTGTACATACAGCTTGGAGGTACAGCAAGTTTCCGTGCACGGTAATCTTATCTTCAAAAGTGTGCGTGGATTCACTGCGAACTACCTTGTCTAACTGCATTTGTAAGCGTTCTGCAGCGTCAGGGTTAATGATATTCCCCATCTTGTAGCCATAGATGCTTTCAATATCATGCTGCACCATTTTTGCAAAACTGGCATTGGCATATTGAATATTTCCAAGGCTGTCAGTGAGAACAACGCCGTCTATTAACGTGGCGTTAATACCATTAAGAATTTGTTGCTTTGTATGCACATCTTCATAGAGCAAGCGCATATTTTTAGTGATATCTTGCTCGCTGCGATGTACTAAGAACCACCATCCCATACCGCCCACAAGGAAAGTAAGGAAAATACTGGCGCCTACCATGGAGTACATGATGATTTTAAAGTTATTGTAAAACTCTTCTGCCTCATAGGCAGGCTGCTCATGAGTAACAATTAAATCGTAACCTTCTATGGGCACACCCACGGAGTACACGGATTCACCATTACTCAAATTGCGTTTTTGTAGCGGTAATACATTATTTCGCGGAGCCAGCCAGCCAGCCAAAAATGTGAGTTGACCGCCGTTAAGATCTGCAAATTCTAAAAGCTCGTCAGACTCTTCTGACCACTGCAGAATGCGGTAAGGCGCATTGGTGCTAATATCGTTTTGTAAAATTTTAGCCAATACGTTTTCCAGCGGTACAAAAAGAAGCGTAACGCCTACAGGCTCACCTGGATCTAAGTCTGTGTATTCAGGCGGAAAAATAGGGTAAGCTAAGTTAACCATAAGCCCGTTTGGACTGTCATAAATGACAGAAGAGGTAGGCTTTTTTACGCTCAAGGCTTCACGCATGACACCGTCTTGTAAAGGTGTAAGCGTGGAGATATGGTCAGACGACAAGAAAAGCGGACGCAAATTTGTATCCCAAACACCTACATCTACAATGTCTTCTTCTTCACGCATGAAGGTAAGAAGTTGCTGCAAAAGAGCTTCTTTAGTACCTTCAAGGTCAAGCTCTCCAGCGCCACCTTGTGTAGCCCATGTGGGGAGTTCTCCACTGTCAAGCTGTTGATTATGTACAAGGTATTCAGAGCAATATAGGCGTAGCATATCTTTGCTTACAAAGCGCTTTGTGTTATCTTCAAGCTTTTTAAACCACAACTGCACTTCAGAAGCTTTGGTCATGGCATCTGCAGTGAGGGTGATATTAAGATTGTTCTCCATGCTTTCAGCAGCATGACGCAAAGTATAAGTAGCAAATATAACTGACGAGCCCGCAACTGTGAGCATAATCAGAAATATAAGGATAATACCGCGGTAGCGAGTCCTAGAGGGTGAGAGAGCTTTCGACATGGATCCTACCTTTCACGAAGTGCGTTTTGATGTGCTTTTAAAATGGGCTTCAAGATATAATCTAATATGGTCTTACGTCCGGTAAGAATATCAGCAGTGGCGGTCATGCCAGGAATAATGGGCAGAGTTTCATCGTGATAGATGATGCCATTTTTTTGTGTACGTAATTTTGCAAGGTAAAAGACTTCACCCTTCTTATCTTCCACGGTATCTGCACTGATTTGTTCTAAAACACCTTCAAGACCACCGTAAATACCAAAGTCATAAGCAGAGAACTTTACCATGGCTTTTTGGTTTGGGTGTAAGAAGGCAACGTCAGAAGGGCGAACTTTCACTTCCACAAGTAAGGTGTCATCCAGAGGAACGATTTCCATAATGGGTTCACCAGGTTTAACAACGCCGCCAATGGTGTTGATATGAATCTGCTGAATGGTGCCATTGACCGGCGCACGCATAACTGTACGTGTAACACGGTCGCTACCGGCAGACAGTGTTTCCTTTAAAGAGTTCAACTCTGTACGGTATTTGTTAATTTCTTCGGTAATGGCAGCATCAAGCTCAGCCTTACGGAAGGCAATGCGTTGCTTGGCTTCGTTGGCAGCGGCTTGCGTCTTGGGTATGGAAGCAGCAAGGCCGTTCAGCTCACCCTCAAGGTTGGCCACCTTTTGTTCAAGGTCTAAAAATTCTATGCGTGAGTAGTTCTTACGAGCAAGCAAAGGTAAAACGGTGTTGCGTTGCTCAATGGCCAAAGCAAGGTTACGCGCAACAGATGCTTTGCGAGTTTCTTGTTCTTCCACTTCTTTGATACGCTGATCGTATTGGGACTCTAAAAGGCGTAGCTCACTTTCACGCTGGAGTTTACGCGCTTCCATAACCGTCACTTGGTCTGCGATGACCTGCGGAGCTGTTTTTTGAATATCTTCTGGAAAAACAGGAGTTTCACCGCTAAGCTCAGCTTCGAGACGAGTAATGGCGGCGCGACTTTCTAAGGATTTGGTAAGCGCGTCTCTAAATGTAGAGGCTGCCACTTCGTTATCAAGTCGTGCCAAAGGGGTGCCTTGTGTGATAATTTGTCCTTCGCGCACTAAAACAGCTTGTAGGATACCACCCTCAAGGTTTTGAATTATTTGCGTACCTTGAGAGGCAATAACTTTGCCCTCAGCACGTGTTACTTCGTCCACTTCTGCCCATGCGGCCCATCCTACGAAGATGATGATAAACAAGCCCGTGGCTAAAGAAAGCAAGCGCGCTTGTGTGGTAGGGTTGCGCTGTAAAGCTGCCTCTACCACGTCTGCATAGACAAGCTCATCGGGCAATATTTTACTTTGCTCTTCATTGGTTAACAATTCATTATCCAAGGGGTTACCCATAGGATTATGATGCATTTGTTTATTTTTATTATCTTTATCTGGTTGCATAATACTACCTCATGTTTTTAGCTTGGTAAGAAGCCAAATTTGCTTCTATACGGCGAGCTCTTGTTGCTTTTGTTCTTGCGCTTTAGTCATGGACGAGGAGCGCAACTTTTCGATAACAAGATCTTTCGGGCCGTCAGCTACAATACGCCCACCATCCATAACAATGAGTCTGTCCACAAGTTTTAACATACTCATACGGTGTGTTACAAGGATAAGCGTTTTATTTCTCATATGTTTCATTAAGCGTGTTTGCACTGTGAGCTCTGAAGACGTGTCCATGTTACTGGTAGGCTCATCAAGAATAAGCACTTCTGGATCACGCACAAGGGCACGAGCTAAACCAATGGCTTGTCTTTGACCACCAGATAAGGCCTTTCCTTGCTCACCTACTTGCGTGCCAAAGCCTTCTGGCTTTGTACGGATAAAGTCTGTTACGCTAGAAATGGAGGCTGCGCGCAGCATTCTTTGGTCACTTACAAAGGGGTCACCAAGAACAATATTATCGCGCACACTACCGTAAAAGAGTACAGTATCTTGTGGTGCGAAGCCCACACGAGTACGCAAGTCGGTGCCGGCCATTTGCCGGATGTCAATGCCGCCAAATTTTACGGCGCCCTCTGTGGGCTGATAGAGACCAATAAGGAGGCGAATAAGTGTAGACTTACCCGATCCCATACGCCCAATAACGCCTACTTTTTCACCCGGTGCAATATGCAATGATAAATCCTCCACTGCAGTACGTGCAGCATTGGGGTAGGCAAAGCTTACGCTTTCTAAGGTAAAGGCAGGGTCAAGAGGCCCAAAGTCTACAGTCGTGCTGGCGTCTCTATCCTCAGATGGTAAGGACATAAGCGTATTCAGCGCATCAAGGGAGATGCGTGAATTTTGATAACGTGTGATGAGTCCGGCCATTTGCATAAGAGGTGCCATGGCGCGGCCTGCTAAAATATTACTACCGATAAGACCACCCATGGTGAGCTCGCCGGCGGCAATGAGGTGCACACCCCATACTACCATGGCTACGGTAACAAATTGCGTAATAAAAACAGAAAAGCCAACAGCCAAGGAGCCGTATTTTTTTGTTTCAATATTGGCTTGAGCAGATTCTTCTACAACGGTTTCCCACATGTGTTGCATGCGAGTTTCGCCTTGGCAGCACTTTAAGGTTTCAAGGCCGTTTACAATTTCTGTAAGAAGAGCATTTTTATGCATATTCTGAGAGTAGCTTTTTTCTGCTGCACGCTTAGCCAAGGATTGTAATAGGATACCCGCGCCAAACATGATGGGCATGGCTACAAGCGGAAGAATAATCAGCGGCCCGCCTATGAACCCTAAGAAAATAATAAAGAGGAAGAGGAAGGGCAAGTCAATACATGAAAGAAGCGTGGATGAACTAAAAAATTCACGCAATGATTCAAATTCACGTACGTTGTTTACCAGCGCCCCTGTGGACTCTGGCTTATGGTCCAGCTGCATAGAAAGCACTTTGTCCACCAGCATACTGGAAATAACAACGTCAGCATTACGACCGGCTGTATCTACAAAGTGGTTACGTAGTGTACGTAGCAAAAAGTCAAAAAGGTACGCAAGGCTAATACCAATGGCCAACACCCACAAGGTGTCAATGGCATTATTGGGCACAACTCTGTCGTATACGTTCATAACGAAGAGCGGACTGCCAAGGGCAATAAGGTTAATAATAACACTGGCAAAAGCCGCATGGCGATAAATGGGGCCATAGTGTTTAATGGCATCCCAGAACCAGCGTTTTCCTGGCGTGCGTCTAAAAGATTCAATGCGCTTATCGCCGTGATTGTCTACAGAACCAAAAACCGCATAGCCTGTATATTCATTGGCTATTCTGTCTCTGTTCACCTGCTGGGGTTCATCTCCAAGCTCTGGCAAAATAATGGTGGCAAGGTGCTGTGTTAAAGCCGTGAGCACACAAGAACGACCATTTTCTAAAATAAGTACGCAGGGCAGTGTGAGCGGTGAGATGTCGTCCAAAGTGGGGCGCTGCATAATTTTGGCTTGCAAGCCAGAACGTGCTGCTGCGCGGATACACTCACCGGGAGTTACTTCCCCAATACCGGCAAGGCCAGCATATAAGAACTGTGGGGAAACACTTTTACCACGTAAGCGTAAAAGAGAGCTAAGGCTACGCAATAGGGGCGGAACATAGTCTACTTCTGCTGGAGCCACGGGCATAGCTTCGGGCTCAAAATTTTGTTGTGTTGGAGCTTCAGGTGCAGCGCTTTGTGCTTCTGGAGGCGTGACAGCGGAAGGTTGTTCTTGTGCCATGGCAGATGGAGTTACCGGTGCGTTTGGCGGTGTAGCTTCTTGGGCGCTTGCTTGAGCTGCAGCCTTTGGGGCAGTAGGTGTTTGTACTGCAGTGCTTTGTGTGCTTTGCTGTGCAGAGGGATTTTGCCCAGAAGAATTTTGCCCAGAAGTGCTTTGAGCAGGCGAAACTGGTGCAGAAGAAACTTTTGCAGAAGATTCCTGTGCAGGCGTTGAAGCATTGGGCTTTACAGGCGCTGCCATGGATTTTTCCATGTTAGGGGCAACTGGTTTAGAAGGGGCTCCCACAGGTCTTGAAGCAGCTTCGGCCTTTGCTTGAGCAGATACGCCAGCCTCTGGCATTGTAGCCGGCTGTTTAGCCATAGGCTTTTCTTGCCCTAGCAACGATGAAGGACTTTGTGATGCCTGCATGGGCGCTTTTGTGGGCGTCTCATTTTGCGTGCTAGGCCGAGCGGGGGCTTGGGCTGACACCGAACCGTTCTCTTGCTTAGGAGCTGTGTTAGGTACTTTTTTTTCTGTCATGGAAACTTCTTGTTGGTTTGCCCTCACATTTGAGGAACTTTGTGTAACAGATGTAATATTTTCAAAGGTATTAGGCTTTGACTTTTGTATACTTTGCTGAGTAGTGCGTGTTTTAGGTATGGTTTGGGCAGACACAGGCACAGCCTTTTCGTCTGCAAAGGTAAGACTTTGTAAGGCGCTCTCTGCTACAGATAAGGGTTTTTCTAGGTTGTTGTTTTTAGCTGCAGTAGACGTTGAGAGAGAATTTTTTTTTTCTTGTGACATCTTTTTTCGCCTATGGTTATACATAAGTATTCACTTAATAATTTACGAGTGAAAAGTGAATTTGTCAACCCTCAAAAAAAACTTTCCACAAACAGCCTTAAGGCTGTTTGTGGAAAGTTTAATAATTTTTCTCTGAAAATCTAGATACTACTCAGCAGGCTTAACTAAAACTTGCTCTGCAGAAATGTTAAGTTCTGGTAAGAGTAAGCCAGCTAAAGCATAGAGGCGATAGGTGCTGATAAGTACGTTAGCGCGTGCTGTTACAGCTTGAATTTCAGAATTATACAATTCGTTTTCAGCATCAAGAAGGTCAAGCAGTGTGCGTTGTCCAATAAGGTATTGTTCCATGTACGCATCACGAGTTTGAATGTTGTAACCAATGGCTTCTAAGTGATAAGCAAGCTGTGTAATAGCGGTCTTATAGTCGGTCCATGAGTTTTCAATATCAAGGGTTAAGTCGTCAATGAAGCTATAAGCTGTTTGACGAGATTCACGAATGCGTGCAGCAGAAGCCTTAGATGCAGCTACGTCAGCGCCACTGTTAAAGAGGTTCCAAGAAATGGTACCCATAACGTCAAAGCTAGCACTCCATTCTTCACCATTATATTCATAGCCATTGTTGCTGTAGCTTGGGCCAGCTTCAAGGTTAATCACAGGGTGGAAAGCAGAGTCAGTAAGTTCTTTATTGGCTTGCGCTGTTTGCACGTCTTCCAAGTAAGCAATAACCTTAGGGTTGTTCACTTTTGCAAGGGCAAGTACTTCTTCTGGTGTGGAGAACATTTTTAATGGTTGCTTCACAGCACCTAAAGCAGCAGGTACAGGCATTTCAGTTAAGCGACGGTAAGAAGCTTCACCTTGAATAAGGGAAGATCTGCTGTTTTCAAAGGTGGAAAGAGCGTCCACAAGACGGCCTTGTGTTTGGGTTACGCTGGCAAGTACGTCAGCGCCTGTAGCTTCCCGTTCTTTAGTAAGAGTTAAAATTCTTTGGTGGGTTTGTACGTTCTTATCAGCCAACAGAAGGTTCTTTCTGCGCCAGATAAGGTCAACGTGTGCAATGATACCGTCAAGAGCTAAAGTGGTGGCATTGTCTATTACGCGGCTAGATACGGAGCGAAGTAAAGATTCGCTAGCGCGTACGCGGCTGCGTGTGGCAAAGCCATTCCAAATGGGCTGTGTGAGCAAAAGCTGTACGCTACCATTGGAGTGGAAGTAGCTTGCATTGCCATTGGCGCGAGTGGTGATATTGTTTTGATTGGTAATACCAGCTCTACCCGTAAGGTCAATGCGTGGGCCGTAACCGGCTCTGGATGCATCTAATTCATGGATAGCAACTTCGCGGTTTTCTTGAATGGACTTAAGGGATTTATGCGAGTTAAGCACAGCATTAACTGTTTGCAACATAGAAGTTTGAGGCTTATCTTTATTGCCATCTTCTACTAATTCGTAAGGGCCGCCTGTAAGGCTGCCTACACTAACTTGTTGAGCTGCTTCAGCTTGGCTGCCAAGAGCTGGCGCCAAACATAAGAGCAATAATGCTGTTGAACATGATTTACGTAACATGGGTTTACCTTCCTTGTTATTGTTAACTTCGTTTGCGAAGTATAATTTTTTTTATTTTGTTTATCAAGTAAAAAAACAAAAAAAGGCCATAAAAAAAGTTTAATTAAATTAGCAGATTATCAATATTTTTTGCTTTTAATTCCATACAAAAATGTTAGAAAAAGTTTAGAGTGGCACTTTTTATGCTTCTAAAACCGTCTTTCTGAACAGTAAATGAGAGTGCTACAATAATTTTAAATAATTATGAGAAAAACTCTAGAGATACTGTACGAAGGAGGTAGGGTTTACCTGCACATCATTCGATTGTCAAATATAACTTTGCATTTTTTGCTTTGTGTGTCTTGTGTAGTAGCGCGCAGTGTGGTATAGATAGTATGCCTTTTAAGATAAGTTTATTTTTACTTTAAAAACATTTTTCTTGTTTTATAAAAGTTCAAAAGTGACTTGACATGTTGTTAAATTTTTCACAAAATGGATTTGCGCATGATTCAGTGTTTTGCGTTAGATGGTTTGATAAGATTCTGTATCATGCTCATTACACACAACACAAATTTTGGAGGTTCTCACGATGTCTAGATTGGTTTCCCCACATGGTGGTAAAGGTCTTGTTTGTTGTTTGCTCGAAGGGGCTGCTCTTGATGCTGAAAAGGCAAAAGCAGCCAGCTTGAAGCAAATTGAAATCTCTTCGCGCGCCAAGGGCGACCTCATAATGATGGGTATTGGTGGATTTTCTCCATTAAGCGGCTTTATGGGGAAGGCTGACTGGAAGAGCGTGTGTGAAAACATGACTTTGGCTTGTGGTTGTTTCTGGCCTGTTCCTGTGACTCTCGATATTTCTAAAGACGACGCAGCCGCCATTAAAGTGGGCGAAGAAGTAGCTCTTGTACGTAACGGCGAACTCATGGCTACCATGAAAGTAGACGAAGTGTATGAAATGACAGATGCTGATAAAAAGTGGGAATGCGAGCTTATCTTTAAGGGTGAAGGCCCTGACTCCGAAAAATTCTGGGACGTTGCTTTAGAAGATCACCCAGGTGTGAAAATGGTTATGGAGCAAAAGGAATTCAACGTAGCTGGTACTGTTAAAGTGCTTTCTCAAGGCGACTTCCCCACCAAGTTCCCTGGTGTATACTTAACTCCTGCAGAACTTCGTGCCAAGATGGACGAGCGTAACTGGGGTAAGGTTGCTGCATTACAATTACGTAATCCCATGCACCGCTCCCACGAATATCTTGCTAAAATCGGCGTAGAAATTTGCGATGGCGTGGTTATTCACTCCCTTGTAGGTTCCTTGAAGCCTGGTGATATTCCTGCAGAAGTTCGCGTTGAGTGTATTGATACCTTGGTAGAACATTACTTTGTAAAAGACCACGTAATCCAAGCTGGTTATCCTCTTGATATGCGTTATGCTGGTCCACGCGAAGCTCTTTTACACGCTACTTTCCGTCAAAACTACGGCATCAACAACTTGCTTGTAGGTCGTGACCATGCTGGTGTAGGTGACTTCTATGGCATGTTTGAAGCGCAAGATATTTTCTTGAAACTTCCACAGTCTGAAGATGCTTCTAAAAACTTGCAATGCATGAACTTAAACATTGACTGGACTTTCTACTGCAAAAAGTGCGACGGTATGGCTTCCATGCGTACTTGCCCCCATGGCAAGGACGATCGCGTTATCCTTTCCGGTACCAAGCTTCGTAAGATGCTTTCTGAAGGTGCAGAGATTCCAGATCACTTCGGTCGTGATGAATGCCTCGTGATTTTACGTAAGTACTATGAAGGCTTAACTGAAAAAG
>CAYJNG010000005.1:35296-40414 GCA_964371505.1 uncultured Desulfovibrionaceae bacterium | reverse complement strand
TTCATTTGTAGCGTGATGATGCCGTGAGCGTGCAAAAAGTAAATTTTGGAGAAAGTATGGAAAAGTCCCCCACCCCACCCCCACGCCAAAAAAAATTCCCACTCCTCTCACCCTCCTCAATTCCCCTTACACAGCCCTCTTGCACATCCCCCCTATTCCTCGTATAATACCCCCATGAATAAGACATTTACCATCACCGCTCAAGACGGCGACGCCCGCACCGGCGTTTTGCACACAGCACACGGCACCATAAATACCCCCATATTCATGCCCGTGGGCACCGTGGGCTCGGTTAAAGCTATAGCCCCCGACGACCTGCACGCCCTCAACGCAGAAATAATCCTCGGGAATACCTATCATTTATACTTACGCCCCGGCGACGACCTTGTGGCTCGACGCGGCGGCCTGCACGGCTTTAACGCATGGGACAAACCCATCCTCACCGACAGCGGCGGCTTTCAAGTATTCAGCCTTAACGACTTACGTAAAATTTCTGAAGAAGGTGTGGAATTTCGTTCACACATAGACGGTTCCAAACACTTCTTCACACCGGAAAACGTCATAAAAATTCAGCGTAACTTAAACTCTGATATTATGATGGTGCTAGATGAATGCGTGGCCTTTGGCGCCGAGTACGGCTATACGGAAAAATCACTGGCCTTAACCACGCGCTGGGCCAAAAGAGCCCGCGAAGCCTATCCCCAAGGCACAGCAGCCAATCTGCTCTTTGCCATTACTCAAGGTGGCTTCTATAAAGACTTGCGTAAACGCTCTGTGGAAGAATTATGCGGCTTGGACTTTGATGGCTTTGCCATTGGTGGCCTCTCTGTGGGTGAAAGCAAGGAAATTCTTATGGAATTTCTTTATTACACAGCCCCTCTGCTCCCTAAGGATAAGCCACGCTACCTCATGGGCGTAGGCACGCCGCTAGACATAGTAAACGGCATTGCCGCCGGTGTAGACATGTTTGACTGTGTACTCCCCACGCGTAACGCGCGCAATGGCACCTTGTACACATCTCTTGGCAAGGTAAATATTAAGCGTAAAGAATATGCCGAAGACGACGGCCCGCTGGATCCGCAATGTAATTGCTATACCTGCCGTACCTTTAGCCGTGCGTACCTTCGCCACCTCTATGTAAGTAAGGAGCTTTTATCCTTTAGGCTCAACTCCTTGCATAATCTTACCTACTTCTTAGATACGGTACGCCGTGCGCGTGAGGCCATTAAAGCCGGAGAGTTTGCCGCCTTTAAAGCCAGCATGGAAAGTATTTATCCGGAAGAGGTGGTTTCTTAAGTTTTTTTTCAGACTCAGCGGTTAAGGTGTTGCCCTAGCCGCTTTTTTTTAGCTTATAAAAAGACAGAAATAACGTTTTTACCTAAGTATTTTATATATCATCGACACAGAAAAAGCATTTGTAGGTAGCTTATGAAAAACCCTCCCCCCCTTCCTCAAGGCTCTTATGGCCACCATGGCGTGGCACACAATGAAAATCTCGCCCTTATCAGCGCAGAAGCTTTAAGCTATGCCACTAAAGACATGCCAAGCAAAGTAGATGAACGCTTCTTACAAGGACGCATCTTTGATACCCGTCAACGCCTTGTGCAAAAACTTATGCAAGAATATAGCGAGAACTCAAACTCGCCAGCAAACAATCCCTTCCCCTCAGCGGAATTGGAAGACATCTGGCGTGATAGCCTCCCCCCCCTACTTTTGCCACCTGTGCGTAAAATAGCACATTTTTCTGCGTGGCGTACGGCTTTTCTGGCTATATTAGGGCTTTTACTGGGCCTTGCTTTGGGCCAAGCCTTCACCTATGTGGGGGATATTGCCCTGCTTGCCGCCCAAAGCACAAGCTCAGCAGAAGTACAAACGGGTGTGCAAGCTGGCGTGCAAGCAAATGGCACAAGCCCTTTGCTCAGTTCCGGCATGAGCCAAGGCATTGGCATGCTTTGCGGACTCTTGGGAGCCATGGGCATAGTATGGCTCTCGGAGTATATGGTCAGCGCCATGACCTTGGGGCGCATACGCCTTCTAGGAAAAAGCTATACATGGAAACGCTTTAGCCGTTACACCACTTGGGCCTTTGCTTTTATTTTGGTACTCAGTCTTGTACGTGATTTTCTGGCTGCTAAGGTAGGTTTTTTACACCTTATACAATCCTTTGGCCTACTCATCACTTCGGGACAAGTGTTGCCCATTCTTTCAAATATATACGGCATTCTGCTTTTCATTTTCCTTTTTAATCTCTTGCTTAGACGGCCTTTATCCTTCGATAAGGATGACTTTACAGAAAAGCTGCATATGGCTGTACAGCAATGGTGGGCCGGGGCAAGCCTTGTGGCGCCGCTTTTACAAGAAAATATTGCCTTGAAAAACGACCCCACCAAGGATGCGTGGAAAAAAGTGGGTGTGGAGCTCTACTCACTGGCGGGAGAATTACCCCAAGCTCGTGGACAATGGTTGGAAGAGCGCTTACGCCGCCTTGGCATAGAAGCCACGCGTGAGCAAGGTAAGTTGCTTTGGTCCGAAGAAATGGCTGAACGCTACACAGCCTTGGGCCATATTGCCCTAGGTGATGCCTGTTATGTGGATGAACCGCCGCTCATGGAGCAAGGTTTGCTAGCACGTAAAGGCACTGTACGTAAGGTAAGGAGCTAGTATGCAAAATAAAAAAACCATAGTAGCCATGGATCTTGGCACCAGCAATACATGTATTGCCTCTTGCGGCGACAGCATTAACAAGGTGCGCGTCATTAAACCTGAGGGGTGGCATAACCCAGCCCTTGGCGGTGCCATCCCCACGCTTATCCTTTATAAAAATGACGAGCCCTTTCTTATTGGCTCTGCTGCTGAATACGAATTTGGCGAAGCGAGCCAAAGCGAGCGCAAAAGCTATAGTTTACACAGTCAATTTAAGCCAGATATTGCCGTAAGCCAAGAGGCCAAAGGCTGGATGGTAGATTTTTTACGCCTCTTGCACAGCCGCGTGCAAGAGCTGCACCCTGAGCCGGTGGATGAAACCGGCCCAAAAGAAACACATGCCGAGCATATTTTGGTGGGTATTCCTTCACAGGCAGAAAACCATTATCAGCAAGTGTTGCGCCAATGCTTACACAGCACAGGCTGGCACAATGTGGAGTTTTTACGTGAGCCTGTGGGCGCCTTACTACACTATATAGCCAATGGCGCCTTGCCTCCGTCGCAAGCGGCTAAAGGTGTACTCACGGTGGATTTTGGCGGCGGCACCTGCGACTTTGCGTATTTACGCCGCGCAGATGTGGTGGGGCGGCATGGGGATATGCTGTATGGCGGACGCCTTTTTGACGACCTTTTTTACCAAGTGCTGCTAGAGCATAATCCACATCTTGAAAAGCAATTGCAGCAAGAGAATAATGAGTATTACGTACATTGGGTGGCGTGTCGCCGTGCTAAGGAAGAATTTTCCGCTGCCATGGCGGAAAATCGCGAGCAAAGCATCACCGTGCGTGTGCGTTGGTCTTATTTTGATGGGCAAAAAACCTTAGAATCTTCCGCCTATATAGAAAACTTCACATGGGAAGCTTTTTTAGAACGGGCAGGTAATTATGCCCCCACGCCAAACTTTCTCTTAGCCTTACAAGAGCATGGCGCACGGGCCGGACTTTCCATGCGCGGGCAAGGCCTCCTAGCTGGCAAGCGTGTAGATCTTATCTCGTGGTTTGAAGATGCTTTTTTAGAAACCTTAAAGAGCGTGCGCACCGAAACAGCCTCGCCCTTTGCAGATATGCCCTTGGTGCTTCTTACCGGTGGCAGCAGCGCATGGCCCTTTGTGCTGGATGTTATTACCCAAAACCTTGGGGCAGAAACAAAAATCCTCATGGGTGATGAACCCTATGCGGATATTGCCAAGGGCTTGGCGCAATATGATATTCTTGCTGCCCACTTACGTGAAGGGCGTGAAGCGCTGAAAAGTGAGTTAGCTTCCTTCATGAATGAGCGCATTCGCCGCCATGCCATTGAGCGCATTTTAGAAAACGGCTCTGAGCTCTTAATGCAAGATATGGGTGCCTTTTTGCGTGATGTCATTCTCATGCCTGAGTTTCGCCGCTACCGTGAAGAAGGCGGCGCCCTCAACAAACTTATGCAAGGTATTGCCCAAAACCTTGTGGAAGAAGAAAGCAGAGTGCAACAGCTCCTCGATGCCGCCATGGCACGCATGGGGCGTCAAATCATCGACGCTTGCCGCCTTGAACTTAAAAATTGGTTTCACGAAAAAGGCATACCCATAGTGCCAGAACGCCTTGAACAAACATGGATTGCCCTTGCCATGGATAATTTTGTGGCACGCATGGGCGATGAGCTTGGCAAATCTACCCTTAGCCAAGACCGTAACGCCGCAGAAATAGCCACCATGGTGGCTGGCCCAGGCCTTGCAGCCCTTGCAGCCTCCGGCGCCCCCATTACAGCTACAGTCATTGGTGTTAGCGGTCTTGTGCTTATGAAGGTCTTTAATCTTAATAAGTGGGTGGTGGATAAGGTTATGCATGTGCCCACCCCCTCCCTTGTGCGCAAGCGGCTTTTTAGTGAAGCACGGCTCGAAAAGCTTTGTAATGAACAACTCAAAGCCTTTGGCAGTGAATTTAAAAAGCAAATTCTCAGCTCATGGAAAACTCACGAAGGGCAAATCATGGCTGAGGCCGCCCGCGTGGCTGAAGAAGAAATTTCAGCTTTGGATATTTTGAACATAACACCAAATTAACTGATTCTTCCTTATTCTTTTGTCAATATTCTTGGGGAGGGACACTTTTTGAAAAAAGTGCCCTCCCCCAAACCCACCCCTCAAAAACTTTTTATGGCGATGTAACTCCCTCGCTGGCTCACACTTACAACGCAATCTTACCTCTCTCCTAACCACTCCCCCCTGTGCGTAGCACTATAGGGGGGATGTCACGTGGTGCAGCGAAGCGAAACAAAGTGACAGGGGGGTCCCTTCAAGGCCTCGCGCTTTTGTCTCCTTTTACAAGGTACAAAGTGAGAAGCTCCATAACCTTACACAACAAAAGCGCGAGTGGTTGCTTTTTACATAATTTCTTTAAATTTTTTATTTTTGTGCGCTCACAAAGAAGCACGCAAAAA
>CAYJNG010000005.1:5789-35196 GCA_964371505.1 uncultured Desulfovibrionaceae bacterium | reverse complement strand
GCAAAAAGTAAATTTTGGAGAAAGTATGGAAAATTCATCCAACACATATCATGAAAAATGACATGTAACATATCTAAACTTCAACATATAAAGTTTTTTTGCTATGTTGCTCATTAAAAAAGGAGCTTTAAACAAAGCTCCCCCCATACTAATGACAAACCCGCTACGCGGGGTCTGCGCCGCTATTGTCAGCAAAGCTGCCAAGCGGAAAGACACAAAAATCATTCGCTTAACGGCGTAAGTGAATTACGCCTACTCTTGATTTTTGATGCGTGCTGACTTTGTCAGCACTTTAAGAGGAGCTTTAAACAAAGCTCCTCTTAAAAACTTACCATAAAGTAAATACAAATAGCCTACTAATCCTGTGGAGGCTCACCGTAAGCATTAGCTTCTTTTTGGCTACTTAACGTCGTCCAATAAAAGAAGATAAGCCCACCCACAAGAGGAACAAAACAAATCAATACAAACCAACCGCTTTTACCAATATCGTGCATTCTACGCACAGCCACAGCTATACCTGGGATTATCAGCCCTAAAGTTGCAATACCCAGCAAGCTCATCAGCAGGAATCCCAACGTGCTGCTTATAACCCCCAGCACTCCCGCTATACCAAATAACACAATACTAGCAAGACTTGCTGCGGCATAAAAAAGCCAATATTCAGCACGAGAAGCACGCCCTTTAAAGGTGGCATATTTTTCCAATACGCAACGTTTCCCTGCGTCTAGCATTTCCATACGCTACTCCTTTACGGTTACAGGTGGTAAAACTTACTTTATGGTAATCAACTCATAATCGCTATTGCCAAGGCCAATCTTTTCAGAATGGCTCAGCTGTGAGCGCCAGTTGGTGGTGGGGTGAATGGCTTTAAAGTGATCGCCTATATGCCCATGGTTACATCCGCAATCACTGGCAGCGGAAGTACCTATGGCAGGAGCTGCGTTCACAGCGTCAATGCAAGCCTTATCAAGGGCCACAGGGTCAAAGGAGGCAAACATGCCAATATCAGGCACCACAGCCGCATCATTTTCGCTATGACAATCACAATAAGGGGACACTTGGTTTACAATGCTAATGTGGAAGTGCGGTCTATCTTTAAGCACAGCCAAAGTGTACTCTGCCATGCGACAGTTTAATGTATCATTATTGGCATCAAAGGGGGCTACGATGGCGTCAAAATTACACGCCCCAATACAGCGACCGCAACCTAAGCAATTGTCATGGTTAATGCTAGCCATTTTATCTTCGCCATATGAAATACCTTCATGGGCGCAATATTCAATACAAACGCCGCATTTACGACATTTTTCTGCATTTACGGTGGGTCTGCCATCGCTATGCATATGCATTTTACCGGCGCGGCTACCACAGCCCATGCCAATATTTTTAATGGCGCCGCCAAAGCCTGTCATCTCATGGCCTTTAAAGTGATTTAAAGAAATCACAATGTCGGCATCCATCACAGCGCGACCAATGCGAGCTTCTGTGCAGTAGGTGGTGCCTTCTAAGGGAATGATGACATCATCTGTGCCTTTTAAGCCGTCAGCAATAATCACATGACAGCCCGTGGAAAAAGGCGAATAGCCATTTTCATACGCAGCAGTGATATGCTCTAAAGCATGCTTACGGCGGCCCACATACAGGGTATTACAGTCTGTTAAGAAGGGTTTGGCATTTTCGCCGTGCAAAAGATCTACCACTGTTTTAGCAAAGTTGGGGCGCAAGTAAGATAAATTGCCGGGCTCTCCAAAGTGAATCTTAATGGCCACAAATTTTCCATCAAGAGGCATACTGGTGATACCTGCTTTACGAATAAGCTTATCCAGCTTCATTTGCAAACTTGTACCCACTTTACAGCGCATATCAGTAAAATACACTTTAGACTTTTCCATGACGTTTCCCCTCAATGTAATATAATATAAAAACGCCTTGTATTCCACAAGGCATGTCCTCAAAAAGCTCTGCCCAGATTACGATTTTATCTAGCCTTTATAAGTACAGTTGTTCATAAAAAAACTCTGCATTTTCTAAGTTTAGGGCACCTTCTATCTAGCCCCATAGAGCACGAACGTCAAGTAACAGAGCTGGCAAATCTACCTTCCCGTTTTTCTTTGCGTCCTTGATGGAAGGCTCCTTGGCGACGTATTTTTTACAGAAATACCCATGCCCTCCTCCTGCCTTACTTCTAGATAGACATAAGAATATGCCAAAATGCGCCCGCTAACCCTGCCTTTTGTATTGCCAATCTGCCCAAGTTAGGGCATGGTGCATACATAGCATCTACCTATAAACACCTTACCTACACTTGCTACCCCATGCCAAATACCGCACATATAACCATAGAAAATACAGGCTCTTCCCTTCATGTGAGTTTCTCCGGCCAATGGCACATAAGCTACTCCTTGCCTGAAGTTTCCCCTTTGCTCACCGCTATGCAAGAGCCTCAGGTACAACGTCTTATCTTTCATGAAAAAGACCTTATATCTTGGGACAGTTCTTTATTGGCGCTATTGGTACGCCTCATACGAGCCGCAAAAGAGCAGCAGCTACGCATAGATACCTCCAATCTATCGAAAGGCTTGCAAAAATTACTCGAAATGGCCTTTCGCGTGCAGCAGCAAGATGTAAACCATGCCCCCATACAATACAGCCTTTGGGAACGCCTCAAAAATGGCTGGGAGGACATGCTCCAAGGGTATGAAAGCTTTTTAGAGTTTTTTGGCGAAATAGCCCAAGGCTTTTATAGATTGGTACGCGGTAAAGCCGATGTGCGTGGTACAGATATATGGGAAGCCATAGAAGAGTGCGGCGCAAAATCCTTACCCATTGTTTCCATAACCTCCTTACTTTTTGGGCTTATCTTAGCCTTTGTGGGTGCCATTCAGCTCACACAATTTGGCGCGCAGCGTTTTGTGGCGCCGCTGGTGGGCATTGGCATGCTACGCGTTATGGGCGCTGTCATGGTAGGTATAGTTATGAGCGGGCGCATAGGGGCAGCCTATGCTGCACTTATAGGCACCATGCAGGTAAATGAAGAAGTGGACGCTCTTAAAACCTTTGGCTTTTCCGCCATAGATTTTTTGGTTTTACCACGCATTATTGCCATGATTTGCATGGCCCCGCTGCTCACGCTATATGCTGACTTTATGGGCATTTTAGGGGGCTTTTTGGTGGGGGTTTTCATGCTGGATTTAAGCCCGCAAGAATATATTTCTGCCACCATTACCTATGTTCCCATACTGCATTTATTTATAGGGCTTATCTATGGCACGGTATTTGGCGTCATCATAGCTGTGGCCGGTTGCCATCAAGGTATATTTTGCGGTAGATCCGCAGAAGCTGTAGGCCAAGCCACCACCTCCGCCGTGGTAAATTCCATTGTGGGTATTATTGTGGCAACGGCTATTATTACTATTATTTGCAATAGACTGGGCGTATGATGATGCAAAAAGAAAGCATACTTCAAATACAAGATCTCAAGGTGGGCTATGGAACACGTGTTCTTATGGAAAACCTCACTTTTACCGTACATCGCGGGGAGATTTTCATCATTATGGGCGGCAGTGGTTGCGGCAAAAGTACGCTATTACGTGTTCTTATGGGCTTAAAAGAACCAAGCCAAGGTTTTGTTTCTTACGAAGGCATACCTTTTTGGCCCAGTGAAGAGCATGTACGCCAAGAAATTATGCGCTGCACCGGCGTGCTCTATCAAGGCGGTGCCTTATGGAGCTCCATGACCCTAGCAGAAAATGTGGCCTTGCCACTAGAGCAATACACCTCGCTTACTGCTGCCGAAATACGAGAACAAGCCGAGCTTAAATTGGCCTTATCCGGCCTTGCAGGCTTTGGAGATTACTATCCTTCAGAAATTAGCGGTGGTATGCGTAAGCGCGCTGGGCTAGCTCGCGCCTTAGCTTTAGACCCTGATATTGTTTTTTTGGACGAACCTTCTGCCGGTCTTGACCCCGTGAGCGCGCGCATGCTCGATGACCTTATTTTAGAGCTGCGTGACTCCTTGCAAAAAACTTTTGTGGTGGTTACGCATGAACTGGCTTCTCTTTTTGCCATTGCAGATACCGCCTTGTACCTTGATGCCACCACGCAAAGCGCAGCAGCCCTTGGCAAACCGTCTCACTTGCTGCAAGACCCACAAACACCGCTTGTGGTGCGCAAATTTCTTACGCGTGGCGAAGCGGAAGATGACATGCCAAAACAAAGCACGTTACATATATAATATACCTACGTATAAGGATACAATATGAGTAAAAGAAATAGAAAAGCAACCATAGGTGGTTTTGTACTGGGCAGTGTGGCCTTCCTTGTCCTTTGCATTATGACCCTTGGCGGCAAAAACTTTTTTACCAACGACATTGAGTATGTGCTCTATTTTGAAGGTTCGGTGAACGGTCTATCCCTAGGGGCTCCGGTGGTATTTCGCGGCGTCCCCCTTGGCACAGTGACACAAATTCGACTGGTGGCTAATCCAAGAGATGAAGAAATAACCATTCCTGTACATGTAAATATCAATGCCAGCAGCATTGCCTTTGACAATGTGTCTAGCGCAACGGTATCCGAAGAAGCCCGCACCGTGCTTATGCAACGCATGATTCAACGCGGCCTGCGCGCTCGCTTGCATATGCGTAGCTTAGTTACAGGGCAGTACGATGTGGAGTTGGACTTTTTCCCCGCTACGCCGGCGCGTTACCATTCCGCCGATCACTCGCGCGAAATCCCCACCATACCTTCCACCTTTGACGAGTTTGAAAAAACCCTTTCCAGCTTGCCCTTGGAAGATATGTCACGCTCACTCAACGCTGCCTTGGATGGTTTTGCCAAATTCAGCACCTCTGAAGATTTATATAAATCTCTTGCAGCTTTACGCAAAACATTAGAACATACAGCTGAGCTTACCGATGGCGCCACATCCTTACGCGATGACTTACAACGCACCATTAACGCCCTTGGCGATACCAGCGTGACGCTGGAAAATCAACTCCCTCAAGCCATGGCCGCTGTACAGCTGGCCTTAAACTCCTTTGCTGCCGTAGCCAAAGAACTTGAGCAAACGGTTGTTTCTGCAAATAAAATTGTATCACCCAATTCAAAAACCTTACAAGAGGTACACAACGCCTTGGGTGAATTTTCCAAAACGGCTCGCGCATTCCGCGAATTGGCAAAACTTTTAGAAAAAAGACCGGAAGCTCTGCTACTGGGTAAAGGGAGTAAGTAATGTTTACACATAAGAACACAAAAGCACATCTACGTACCTGCTTTTTAGGTGCCAGCTTAATGGTATTGGGCCTTATGAGCGCTTGCGCCAGCGAACCCACGTCTTTTTATATGCTAGAGAGCAAAACTTTCTCACCTGCTAAGCAACTTGCAGAAGCCGATAAAAAGAAAATGCCCAAAGTGATTTTACAAGAGGTGAAAATTCCCGCCTATCTCGATAGGGACAGCATAACCACGCGTGATGCCGACGGTGTGCGCCTCACCATTTCTGAATTTAATTCTTGGGCAGAAGATATGACCGATGGATCTAAGCGTGTTATTTCTGATGTGCTTATGAATTCCTTACTGGAAAAAAATGTTCTGCTCCTCTCTTTAGATGATGATGACGCCGACGCACGTAAGATTTTTGTATTCATCCATCGCTTTGACGGCAATATTGGTGGTAAAGTAACCATTGACGCACGCTGGACAGTGCATACTTATGATAATAGAGAGCTGCTGAGCGGAGCCTTTGTAGATTCCATGGGTGCAGGCCCAAGTTATGAAACTTTAGTAAAGGCACAAAGCACCTTACTGGTAAAACTAGCTCAGAGTATGGCCGACCCCATTGCGGAAAAACTCAGCAAAAAGAAATAGTTTTCCTTGACATGCCCCGCTGAGGGACTACTATACTTGCAGTTATTTATGCCTAACCTTGGAGAGTAATTATGAGTGCTGCACAAGAACACGAAAGAAAAGAAAAAAACGGCAGAGTCCTCATTGTGGATGACGCGCCGGAAAATATACGTATTTTGGGTGAGCTGTTACGTGATGAATATACCATCATGTTTGCACGTAACGGTAAGGATGCCTTACGCCTTTCTAAAGTAGCTCCGCAACCGGATATTATACTCCTAGACGTTATCATGCCTGGCATGACTGGCTATGAAGTATGTGAAAGGCTCAAACAAAACTCCGTCACTCAAGACATTCCAGTACTTTTTATTACTGCACAAAAAGATGAAAAAGAAGAAGCCCACGGCCTTTCTCTTGGCGGTGTAGACTATATTAGTAAACCCTTTCGCGCTTCCCTTGTGCAAACACGCGTTAATAACCAGTTAGAACTAAAAAAACACCGCGACCAGCTAGATTTTCTTGTTAATGAGCGCACCAAGCAATTGCACTTAACCCAAGAAGCCACCATTGAAAGCATGGCCAGCCTTGCCGAATGGCGCGACCCTGAAACAGGGCTACACATTAAGCGCACACAAAAATTTGTAAAAGTACTTGCAGAGCATATGGCGCAGCAAGAAAAATATGCCTCCGAGCTTGACGAAAAAACCCGTGAGCTGCTCTACCTTTCTGCCCCCCTGCATGATGTGGGCAAGGTATGTATACCTGACTCTATTTTACAAAAGCCAGGAAAGCTTACGGAAGAAGAATTTGAAATTATGAAGGAGCATACCGTACGCGGTAAAATTGTACTCTCTTCCACAGATACCAAATTGGGCTCAGACTCTTTCTTAAGCATTGCGCGTGTTGTTGCGTATTCTCACCACGAGCGCTGGGACGGCAAAGGTTACCCTCAAGGCTTAGCCGGTGAAGACATTCCCCTTTGCGCACGCCTTATGAGTGTGGCAGACGTGTACGACGCACTCACCAGCCGCCGCGTATATAAGCCTGCCATGCCGCACGAAAAAGCCAAAAGCATTATGATGGATGGCTACGGCACACAATTTGACCCTGCGGTGCTGGACGCCTTTATAGCCAACGAAGTGGCCTTCATTGAAATTGCAGAAGCCTACGCAGATAGAGATGAAGACCTACACGCAGTCTAATTCTTACTACTCTCATTAAGATATTGTACATAAATAAAAGGGGAATACGCCGTAACGTATTCCCCTTTTTACATCAAAGCCTAGCCACCAATAACTTTAACTCCGCCCATATAAGGCACGAGCACTTCTGGCAGAACGATGGAACCATCGGCTTGCTGGCCATTTTCTAACACAGCCACCAAAGCGCGCCCCACAGCAAGACCAGACCCATTAAGCGTATGCACAAATTGTGGTTTCCCCCCCTTGGGACGAAAACGAATATCTGCACGGCGAGCTTGAAAATCACCACAGTTGGAGCAAGAAGAAATTTCACGATACGTATTTTGCCCCGGCAACCAGACCTCAAGGTCATACGTTTTGGTGGCGCCAAAGCCCATATCTCCTGTACACAAAACTATAGTGCGATACGCTAGGCCCAATTTTTCCAATAAGCTTTCGGCATGACTGCGCATGAGCTCCAGTTGATTATACGAATCTTCCGGATGTGCAAAGCGTACCATTTCCACTTTATTAAATTGATGCTGACGAATAAGCCCCTTGGTATCTTTGCCATAAGAGCCCGCTTCAGAGCGGAAACAAGGCGTATGCGCACAGTAACCACGCGGCAATGCGCCCTCGTCCATAACCTCACCGGCATGAATATTGGTTAAAGGCACCTCAGCTGTGGGAATAAGAAAATACTCCCACCCTTCAAGGCGGAAAAGATCTTCCTCAAATTTTGGTAACTGGCCTGTGCCTGTCATGGTTTTACGATTCACCATAAGCGGCGGTGCAACTTCTATATAACCATTTTTTGCATGCTCATCCAAAAAGAACGTAGCTAAAGCTCTCTCTAACTTGGCAGCCCAGCCCATGGAGACCACAAAGCGTGAACCGGCAAGTTTACTGCCGCATTCAAAATCTAAGCCCTTAAGCTCCGTGCCCAGCTCCCAGTGTTCCTTAGGGGTAAAGTCAAAAGTGGGAGGGGTACCAAAGCGATGCACTTCAGGGTTATCGGCTTCATCCTTCCCTACAGGCACGCTTTCATGCGGCATATTGGGCACAGTTAAAAGCCACGCTTCCACTTTTTCTTTGGCGGCCTCTGTCTCCACATCCAAAGCTTTAATACGGTGCGAAAGCTCACCCATGGCGGCTATACTTTCAGAGGCATCCTCACCAGCTTTTTTACGCTTGCCAATTTCTGCAGAAGCGGCATTAAGTTGGCTTTTAAGCTGCTCAACTTCCAGTAACAAGCGGCGACGCTCACCATCAAGGGCAAGAAATTCATCCACTTGAAGCGAAGAATTTCTGGCCTGCAAGGCTGTGCGTAGCGCATCGGGATTTTTTTGAATGGATTTTATATCAAGCATATATACTTCTCCTTACATAATCATGGTACAATATGCGCCGTATTCTATACATTAGTGCGCTAGGCGTCTAGAAAACATTTGGCAGGCAAAAGATTTCCTCCCTACCAGCGCCATGCCAAGGCCCTTTACTTGCCAGCCCACAAAAAAAAATATATAGTATAGAAATTCTCTAGAATTTTATTCCTAGTACAAGTTTGCCTACGTACGTACTGTAACATAAAGCAAGCATTATAGGGGTAAAGCATCACGATTATTTACACTTAAGACTATGTATTCCATGGAGGAATGTATGAAACTCAAGACCTTGGCCTCTTTGCTCAGCTTAGCATGTATCGCCCTTTTCTGTGCTGCTTGCGGCCCTAACAACACCGTACCGCTTACCTATCAAACAGAAAAAACCAGTGTTTTGCCAGCGCCTAGTGCCGCTCGTGTAGCCGTGGTACTCTTTACCGATAGCCGCGAACAGTCACACCTTGGTACCCGCACAGATAATACCACTTTTGTGGGCACCTCTTCTGTGCCTGAGTGGATAAGCCGCTCTTTTGCTGAAGCTTTGCGTAATAAAGGCCTTCAGGTAACTTTTGCTCACTCCATGTCCGAAGCGCTTCAAGGCTCTCCAGCCTATGTAGTTACAGGTAATGTGCAAGAAGCCAAGCTCACGGAAGCTTCCGTGGCAGAATTACGCGCCGCCATGCAAGTGGAAATTGTGGTGCACAATCCTCAAAATGTCATCTTACGTGAAGGCCTTTCTGCCAGCCAGAACAAAACAGGTCTCATATCTACCAGTACCGCCACTGGCCTTTTACAAAGCACCGTGCAAGAGCTCCTGCGCCCAGGTGTAGATAAAGTGGCACGTATGGCAGGTATAAACTAGCACCACGTGCTTATGCTTGGCCCTACTTATATAAAATTTGCCCCCATGGTGACAAAGCACACTTTGTCACTGGGGGCTTTTTTGTGTAAGAGAAGCCTCTACGCCCTCTTATTATGCCTGCTTGGCTCTTGGGCCTTTTTTGCTTCATGCACATGGGCTGCACAAAATACAGAGAAACAAAAGCCAACCTTACAGCAAAACGCACCAGAAGTTATCCAGCTCACGCTTTCTTTTGCCAAGGACATAAAAAAAGAAGACGCCATACCCATGGTTACATCCATAGCGTACATGCGCGCTTTGCGTAGTAAACATACTACGCTGACCTCACAAAGACTGCTTAGCTTAGGCACGCAAGATACGTTAGAGCAAATGGCTTTGGTGGCACACATTTTCACCCCTGTTTTTAACAGCGTCACCTATGCCAATGCAGCTGGCGGAGATATAAGCGCTAAAGTCATACTCAAACAAGAGCAAAGCCCCTTGGCCCATGCGCTTAAAAATTTATTTGCCCAGCAAGACCTTATAAATATGCGCAAAGAGTGGCTGCAATTTTTACAAAAACATACTGCCATGGGAGAAGATATTTTGCTCATGGCCTCGGGCATAAAAAAAGATACTCTTAGCACCCCCCTAACCACTTTACACGGCGCAAGCCAAAAAGTGGGCCCAAAACTGCAAGCCTTGTGGCTGTTTCACACGGCATTGCTTGCTTTTGACCACACATGGCAACATCCACAAAATGCAGAAGCCCTTTTACAACAGGCTTGCTCTTTAAGCCCAGACCTTGCCCTACTGTGGACAAGCCTTGGGGAAGTACAATTACAATTGGACACACCGCATAGGGCCATTGAAAGCCTAAATAAAGCCTTAGCGCTGGAAAGCACCCGTGGCAAAGCGCTGTATATGCGAGGCCTTGCCTATCTACGCTTGCATCAACCTTCTTTGGCAAAAGTGGATTTTAGCTCGGCCCTTACCCTGCAGCCGGAACAGGCCACATGGCTACGCGCAAGAGGCGCCAGCTCCATGCTTCTTAAAGAATATGCCCCCATGTGCGATGACTTTGCCAAAGCCTGCGCCTTGGGAGATTGCGAAGGCTTGCAAAATGCGCGTACCCAAAACTTTTGCCTACCTCAAACACCGCACCAATAAAAAGTAGTACTCTATGTCATATAATATACTTATTAAAGTCTATGGGCATGTGTGGCCCATAGCACCGCACAGCCTAGAAGCCTTACGCCCTTACTTTACGGACACAGAGCATATGGCAATAGAAGAAATGCTTGTGTACGAAAATGATATGCTACGCTTAGCATATGAAGGTATGTATCTGGATATGGAAGAAGTGCTCACCACCTTGCGCCCCTTCTTGCAAAAGGACTCTCAAGGCAAAATTGATTATATTGATTTGGAAGCTTGGACTTTAACACGCCATCGCATAGAACAAGGCCTTATGACGGTGAGCACGGCATCTTTAAACGCCGTCATGGACTATTCGGGGCATTAGTAGGCTAGGGAAATTACGCATCCATTTCTTGCAATAATGCGTGGGCCACAAGTTCTGCATCAAAAAGCACCTCAGCTCTTTTCCGACCTTTGGCCCCCATGTGGGGTATCAATTGCGGCGCCAAAATAAAACGTTCCAAGGCTGCAACCAAGGCAAGCGGGTCTTTAGGCGGCACTAAGAAGCCATTTTCTCCCTCTTTTACCGCTTCACGGCACCCAGGTGCATGACTTACCACAGCGGCGCGGCCCATGCTCATACCTTCCAAAATGGCAGTAGGCGTGCCTTCTCTCCATGATGGTAATACCAACACAGAGGCATTGGCTATATACGGGCGCACATCTTCTGCTTGCCCTAAATATTCAATGCTGCCCTCTTCATGCCACGCTTGTATTTGCTCCATGGCTATACTGCCCTGACCTGTTTCTGGCGGGCCTAGCAGTTGAAAGCGCACCTCAGGGTAGGAGCCGCGTAATATACGCGCCGCAGTGACAAAATCATGTATGCCCTTAGCTTCCAAAAGGCGCCCCATGAGTAAAAAGGTAAGCCTTTCTGGGTAGCTTGTATGTAGGGCAAAATGCCGCACATTAACCCCGCAGCCACGGCAAAGCCGGCACTTATCCTTACGTGAAGGCGCAATAATGCCTTGCTGTAAAAAAAAGTCGCGATCGTCTTTATTTTGGAAAAACACTTTACGCACACTATGCAAGGCAAATGAAAGAAGCACGCTTACGCCAAGACGCAACAGTTTCTTAGGCAAACTTTTCGCCTCTTCAAAAACATAGCCAAGGCCGGTAAAACAGGCGTACACTTGCGGGCTTTGTTCTTTAGCAAAGCCAAAGCGATGCACCAAGGCTGCATATAAAATAGGTTTTATGGTAGAGGCAAAAATAATATCCGCTTGCTCTTCTCGTAATACCTGCCATAGAGCATAGAGACTACGCCACTCGTGCCACGGATTTACGCTTCGCCTTTGTAAAGGATAGGTAAGCACTTCTACCCCTTCCCCCAGCGCGTGTAAGCATTGCACATCCTTTATGGCAGCGCCCGCAGGCACCAGCACAAGCACCTCATGCCCCTTAGCAAGTAGGGCCTTTATAAGCGTGCCCCAAAAGCAGTACGTAGCGCGTGCTTGATTACCCAAGATACATATTTTCATGGTGAATAGTTAAATAGTCCCAGCTTGTGGCTCAAAACAGCTCTAGGATGAAGAAGAACGACGCCTTTTACGAGGGTATTTCATGCGCAGCCAAAAGATACCCAATGTAAGCCCACCAGCTACACCGGTAAGAGACGCCACAGAAGCTAAAATAAGCAAGGTGAGTTGCCAATTTTGCACCATTTGCATCACAGGGATATCCACAAGCAATAAGCCCAATACCACCGAAGTATGCACCAACATAGCCGGCCACACATGCCCTGTAAGCTTTACTCCCATATAGCCCAAAAGCATACAAAAAGCGCCGCTAAAAATCATGCGCAAGGCCATGACTTTTTCCATAACAGCCACGGAGGTGACTCCTTCCAAGGTGGAAATGGCATAATAGTGCAGCATAACATAAAAAATAGCGCACAAGACCAGCAATATGACCATGGGCGACAGCATGCGCATGAACAGGGTATTCCACATGCTTATTTTCTCACATCGCCTTGTAAGAAGTCTTCATAAGCGTGACGTAAACCTTCTTCCAATGGTATTTTGGCACTCCAACCAAGCGCATTAATTTTTGAAACATCCAACACTTTACGCATGGTTCCATCGGGTTTTGAGCTATCTAGAACAATATTTCCTGTATATCCCACGGCCTTAGCCACCTGTTCAGCCAATTCTAAAATGGTAATATCTGTACCGCACCCCACATTCACATGCTGCTCTTCGCTATAGGTGCGCATGAGCATAAGGCAGGCATCGGCCAAATCATCCACGTATAAAAACTCACGGCGCGGCGTTCCCGTGCCCCATATCCATACATCCGGTACATTGGCAAGCTTAGCTGCATGAAAACGCCCCATGAGGGCAGGAATCACATGGGCATTTTCCGCATGGTAATTATCTCCGGGGCCGTACAAATTGGTGGGCATGACAGAAATGGCATCAAAACCGTATTGCCTGCGATAAGAAGCGCACATTTCAAGGCCGGCTATTTTGGCTAAAGCATAGGCCTTATTGGTAGGCTCCAAGGGGCCGGAAAGCAAGTATTCCTCACGAATGGGCTGAGGGCACTCCTTAGGGTAAATACAAGAAGAACCTAAAAATAAGAGTTTTTTCGCGCCATATTTCCACGCATTATGTATAAGCGCGTTTTGCATTTGCAAATTTTCATAAATAAAAGATGCAGGATAGGTGTTATTGGCATGAATGCCCCCTACCTTGGCGGCGCACACAAACACATATTCGGGCTTTTCTGCCGCATAAAAGGCTTCCACCGCCGCCGCGTCGCTTAAATCCAGCTCAGCACGCGAACGTGTTATAATGCTTGTGTAGCCTTCATTTATTAAAGCGCGCACCACAGCCGAGCCCACAAGCCCTTTGTGCCCTGCTACAAAAATCCGTGCATTCTTTTCCATATATTATCCTTGCGAAGGTACTCTTCCGTATTGATCTGTAAAACGTACTATATCATCTTCTCCCAGATAGGAGCCCGATTGAATTTCAATAAGCACCAAGGGAATAATGCCCGGATTTTTCAAGCGATGCGTCTCCCCTTGAGAAATATAGGTGGATTGATTCTCTGAGAGTAAAAACACATCCTCTCCCTTGGTTACCTCTGCAGTGCCGCATACCACCACCCAATGTTCGGCCCTATGGTAGTGCATTTGAGAAGAAAGCTCCGCACCAGGATTGACCACAATACGCTTCACTTGGCAGCGCTCAGCCGTGGCAAGACTTTCGTAATAGCCCCAAGGGCGTGCCACTTTGCGGTGAAAAATAGCTTCTTGTCGGCCTGAAGCCTTAAGTGCCGAAGCTAAAGCCTTTACATCTTGTGCAAAGCCCCTTTTGGACACCAGCACAGCATCGGCCGTTTCTACCACTATAATATCTTCCACGCCAAGGGTCGTTACCAAGCGCCCTTCCGAATGTATATAGGAGTTACGCGTTTTTAAGGTGATCACATCACCACACAGCACGTTGCCCATGGCATCTTTGTGCGCTTCGCCCACTTTATAAAAAGAGTCCCAAGAGCCCATGTCATCCCACTGCACTTGCAAAGGTACCACGGCAGCTTTTTGTGTATGCTCCATAACGGCATAGTCTATAGATTCTGCCGAACAAGAAGCAAAAGACGACGCATCGGGGCGGATAAAATCTTTATCAAGCTTACGCTGCTCATAGGCATGACGGCACAACTCCACCATGTCAGGCATATACTTTTCTAGCTCATTCAAATACGAAGCGGCCTTAAACATAAACATGCCGCTATTCCACAAATAGCCACCTTGTTCTAGCATTTCTGTGGCTGCTTCCAGCGAAGGCTTTTCTATGAATTTACGCACGCGGCACACGCTATTTTGTACCAAGGGCATGGCTGCATCTTCCAGTTCCACAAGCTCGCCGCTTTCTATATAGCCGTAGCCTGTATTGGGGCCTTCAGGGCTAATGCCAAAGGTCACTAAAAAACCTTCTTGCGCAGCGGACATGGCGGTTTCCACCGCAGAAATTAGCACAGTATCCGGTTTTAAAATATGGTCAGAAGGTAGAATAAGCACAATGGCCTCCTCATCCCCCTTCATGGCTTCAAGGCACGCTATGGCAATGGCGGGTGCCGTATTACGTGCTTGCGGCTCCAGAATAATACGCGCCGCGCGATTTCCTTCCAACTGAATATGTTGCAAAGAGCTAGCCACATAAAAGCGATGATCTTCATGGCACATGACGATGGGAGAACCTATGGAGCGCTCATGCGCTTTTTGTAAATGCTTTACACGCTGAAAGGTTTGCTCAAAAAAGGTAGGAGTACCTTTTCCGTATTCCACAAATTGCTTAGGGCAACCTGTGCGGGATAAAGGCCAAAGGCGTGTTCCACTACCACCACACAAAATAACCGGATATAACATGTGCCCTCACTTTAAAGAAAAGCTCTAACAAAAAGGCTTAGCCTCTTTAAAAAATCCAATGTACATAAACGCATTACGGAGAAAATACTTCTTACTGCTGTCTTAAGCAAGCCTTACATGAAGAACATTTTCCCTTACAAAAAAAGCAAAAACCCATAAAAAAATGCCATGTCTTCGCCACCTTGTCAACGGTTTTACGCTATTTTAGCATGTCAGCATTGCTTCACAAAGCATCTTAGCGTAAACTGCACTTCATGAAGAAGCATGTATGGCGTAAGCCAGAAAATATACGCCTTGCCCTAGAGCGTTTTCTCAAAAGAATTGGCAAGCCAGAGCAAGTTTTACTTACACGGCTTTGGCAACATTGGGATATGGTCATGGGGCCAGACATAGCCTGCCTCGCTTGGCCGCTAGGCAGTAAGAACGGTGTGCTCTTGGTGGGCGGAGAAGATGCCATGAGCATGCAAGAAATATCTTACATGCACCATGAAATTTTAGAACGGGCCAATGCTTTTATGGGTTCAGCTTTTTTTTCTGCAGTCAAAGTGCGCCTATCCTTAGACAAAACCCCTTTGCATGAAGCCGTACTGCCAAGGGCCATACACAAAGTACACTTGGGCCCACCGCAAAAACTGAGCGGTAAATACCTTGCCTCCATGCCTTCGGACTCTCCTGTGGCACGCTGCTATGCACGCTATGTGCAAAAGGGCTAATGTAACAGCTACAAAGTTTTACGATGCTGCTTCTTTAGCTTCTATCTTTTTTTCCAAATGGCGTAACAGCTTTTGCCCTTCCATAAAGTCCGGATTTAGCTTTAAAGCCACACTTACGGCTTGCTTTGCTTTGGGCAAACGCCCCCATTCAAGATACAAGCGAGCAATATTAAAGTATAAATTAGGATCATTCCGTAAATACTTTGAGGCACGCAAGTAATACACTTCTGCAGTGTCAAAGCGGCCAAGGGCCCGTAAAGCTATGCCTATGCTATTATATAAGGGAAGCATATCATCACGCAAATCTAAAGCTTCGGATAAATATTCCACAGCCTCTTCATAGCACTTATACTGCAGCAACGCTTGGCCCATATTACCCATAAGGTCCACATCTTGCGGAAACTCTCTTTTAAGCAATTGAAAAGTATGCTTGCCCTTACTCTCTTGCCCTTCACTCAGCTCCGTTTTGCCTCGCTCAAAAGTGGCCCGCTTTTTCTCTTCTGCCAATCTCTTGGCTTCTTCTGCTTGTTCGTGCACATGGGTTGCCAATGCCCCTTGCAATTCCTTTAAGGTGTCGGCCAGTATAATCTCACCGCCGGCAATATACGCAAGCTCCATAGGAAAAATCTGTTTTATAAGAGGGTCGTATTTTAAAGCATCCACAACCCCTGCCACAAGATCCGACAGCTCGGTGCGCTCTGACTTCATAAGGCTACCACGCATAACCGTAAGTGCCGTTTGAATGGCCTGCACTGCAGCAGCCACATTGCCCTGCTTTATTTGTGTTTGCGCTTGTCTTAAGCCCTGACGGGCACCTGTAATTGATGCTGACATGCTACACCCCCCCAAAAATCTTCCTCATTGCATAATACAAAGGCTACTTTGTGTAAAGCTAATGTCATATATTTCGTTTTTACCCCAAGCACAAAGTGAAAATACGTTTTACTGCTCATATTTTTAGTAATGAACAAGACCTTAACGCACTTAATGCCCATAACTTTGCACGCACATCCTTGACAATATCGGCCCAACAGTGCTATTTTCTCAACTGTGTGATGCTTTCTAAAAAGCGCACAAAAACAAGTATAACATGCTATTTTTATAGATTTTTATAAAAAAAGAAACTCTAAACTTTTTTAAGATTTTTTCTTCATACAAACTTTATTTGTCGTCACAGGAGAATGACTATGCATACAGAAGGTGTTACCCCATCCATGGAAAGTGTTAGCCTCAAACACGATAATGGCCCAGACCTCTCTTTTCATGGGCGTTTATTTGCAGAGTCCTCTTGGTTTGATGAAGAAACCGCCACGTTGACTCGTCAAAAGCTCTACGTGACAGACAGCAAAGAACAAGTGTATTATATTGTACGCGGCAATGGCCCTGAACGCACACGCCATGCCTACAAGCTTGCCGTACGCGGCGACCATTGCGTAATCCAAAACGGCACCACAGAAATGGTCCTTGATTTTGACATGCTCATGTTAGCAGTGCGCGGCCTTTGCGGGCTTGAAGCCGAAGCTACACCTTCCCTTTGCATGGTAGAAGAAATGCTTAAAGCTGCCAATGGCTAGCATATACTAGATATATAATTTTTATGAGGGGTATGGTTTTCCATGCCCCTTTTTTATGGCCTCGTCTTTTCCCATGTTCATTTTAAACAGCGTAAAAAAAGGGGAGAAGGTCTCCCCTCTCCCCAAATAAGGCTTATGAACTAGTATACTTAAAAAACATTCTACGCTATGCATAGAGTTTTTTAAGGTAGCTACTTAGAAACCAAAACGAACACCTACGCTAAATTCGTGCGCACTCAAATCTGTGCTCACATCGCTGCCAGCCACTTCAGAGTGAGCTGTACCGGTGCCAAGATAACGATATCCTAAATCAGCAGTAACACTGTCTGTCACCGCAATACCTACACCAGCACCTGCGTGCCAAGCAAATACGGTATCACTAAAATGTTCACCATAGCTTGTGCCATTAAAGGAAAGCTCATGATGTCCATCAAGAAAAGCCATACCAATACCTGCACCTACATAAGGAGTGAAGATACTTTCATTGTAAAAGTCATAATACGCACTGGCTAACAATGTATGCATATTCATTTGCATTTCACTGTTTACATAGTCTGTGCCAATACCTGTAGAGCCTTCACTCGTAAACTGAGAGCGGAAAGCATACTCAAGCTCTGCACGAATAGGCATATCGGACTGCGAATAAAAATCGTAGCCCAACATAAAACCTAAGCCCACAGTATTTTGTGATGCTGTGCCGCTGGTGAGGCCACCGCCCCACTGTGTTTGATAAGAATCAAAAAGTTTCACACCAGCATACACACCTGTTACTTCCGCAGAAGCCGGCGCCGCCAATGTCAAAGTCAACACAAGTGCTAAAAAACTACGTAGCAACATGGGTTTACCCTCCAAAATTTTGCCTCCCCTGTGACGGGGAAAACCAATTCGAGCGCAAAGCAAATACTCAGCTTTGCGCATGCCACGCTAAAGCATGGCGCCTTTACCATAGGTAAAGCCCCCTCCGCTAACACGAAGAGTTCTTCATAACGCCGCAATAAAGTCTATGGTTACAACATATTACATATGTAAAAAGCAGCCTAAACATTTTACATATACTGAAGAAAATAATTTTCCTCATGTTTTTAACCCCTTTACTGCAGGCACCTATTACAGTACATAACCTACTTTCTCACTTTTTGCACGCAAAAAAAAGGCCCTCAAAATGAGGGCCTTTAACATTCTTTGAAGAAAGAACTTATTCAGTATCTTTTTGTGCCGCTTTAGCAGCAGCTTTAGCTGCAGCTTCTGCCTTGGCTTCTTCTTCCATCTTTATGCGAATTTCTTCCACCATCTTAGTCACGAGGGGAATTTCCTCCGCAGTGACATCAAGGGCGCGGCGTACATCTTCTTCTGAGTGCGCAGCAGACAAGAAGAAGCGTAAACGCGCCGTACCTTCTTTCACCGCAGGGAAGGTGATGGGCATGGCATACACACCGCGTTTAAGCAGCGCATTGGCCATGAAGCCGGCCACCATGGAATCGCCCACAATAACGGGCACGTTGGCATAGCCCTGAGCAACACCGGTATCTAAACCAAGGCTTTGGGCATAATCCAAGAAATATTTGCTGATATGTTGCAATTTATGCACACGTTCTGGCTCACGTAGCATAAGCTCCAAAGCCTTTTGGCTGGCAGCAGTAAGCACAGGAGAAAGACCCACGCTAAATACAAAGCCAGGAGAACCGTGCTTTAAGTAGTCAATAAGCTCTTTGCTACCGGCAATAAAACCGCCGCAGCCGCACAAAGATTTACTAAGCGTACTCATCCACATATCTACATCTTTAGGATTGATGCCAAAGTGTTCACGAGCGCCGCGCCCTGTGGCACCAAGGGTACCTAAGGAGTGTGCTTCATCCACTAAAAGCATACAATCATACTTTTTCTTTAATTCAATAAGACGTGGTAAATCTGGGAGGTTGCCATCCATACTGAAAAGACCTTCCGTCACAATAATAGCACGGCGGAATTGCCCGCGCTTTTCTTTTAAGAGGTCTTCAAGGGCATCAGCATCGTTATGCGTAAAAGCAAGACGTGTGGAACCTGCAAGCTTAGCTCCTTGCATCAAGGAGTTGTGAGCCAGATTATCGTGTAAAATAAGATCGCGCGGGCCAAATAAATAACCAAGCGTAGACACATTGGTGGCATGCCCACTTACATACACAATGGCATCGTCCACTTCGTACAAGTCCGCAATGGATTTTTCAAACTCACGGTGCAAAGTGCGCTCACCGCCCACAAGGCGGCTGGCACCGGCAGATGTACCAAACTTTTCCGCTGCTTCTGTAACCACTTGCGTGATTTCCGGATGACCATTGAGGTCAAGGTAATCGTAAGTAGAGAAGTTCAAATACTCCTCACCTTCAATACTTGTAGTAGCTTTAGCAGCACGGTCGTGAACTAAGAACAGGGGATTGCGCATACCCATAGAAGCACCCATGGCCACAAGCCGTTCAAAAGAAAGTTTGTTGCGCATGCGACCGAAGCCCTTTGAAGAACAAGATTCTTCAGAATCTTTTCCTTGTTCTTGGAATGTTTCTTCAGTATTGGCCTTCAAATCTTGCTCTTTATCCATGCCATATCTCCGCAGTACTTTTATAATGTCTCAAAATATATAACTAAGAGCTTAAAGCCATATGCTTTGAGCCCCTACTGTCTTTTCTCGAACTGTGCCAATTACTACAAAAAGGCTCTCCTTGCAAGGTTTTATACTACTCTTTTCTTTTTTCCTTAAGGTAGAATTTTCCACATTTTTTGTTGGCAAAATTGAGTTAAGTGACAAAAAACAATTTATTGCACTCTATTACAAGTTTTTTTTAACTGCCTTGTCGCGTCTTTTACTTCATAAAACACTGCTTACCCCAAAACGGCTTAAACTGCTTTGCGCCCGCCCCCCGCTCTCGGCCTCATCTACGTGCACAGAGCACTTTCTAGACAATGCCTACAAAATGGTTTATCTGAAGCGCTAACGGTAAGACTTTCTTCACCCCACCTCTTTTGTAAAAATGGTACTTACATGAAAACAACACACAGTTCTGAAAACACAGCCGCTTCTACCATGCAAAACACAGCAAACCAAGAAAAGGCTACACACACCATGTCAAACACACAAAAGACGTCTACGCTTTATGTAGAAAATGGGGCATACCTATCTAGCCTTGAGCATGCAGGGCAAACGTACCGCCTTGGCGCCACCACACCGCGCTTTCGCCACCAATTAACAAACCTTGCCCTTAATCCCAGTGCTGAGGATTTTGCTCAGCTCCAAACGCAAGGACTTTGGCTTGCGCCAGACACTAAAGCACCCAAGGTAGGCATTGCTTGTAGTGGCCTTGGCGCCATATGGCCTGGAGCCGGAAGAGCCTTATACGACACCTTCCCCGCTGCCAGAGAAGCCATGGACCGCCTTGCCAAAGTGGCTTCATGGGACATCTTAGGTTTTATGGACGAAACCGACATAAATGTCATTCAGCAAGTACGTTGGCAAATGCCGTACACCTATTTTCTAGAATATGCACAGGCTTCCTACTTACAATCACTGGGCTTTGCCCCGCACATAAGCTCCGGTCACAGCCTTGGAGAGCTCGTAGCCATATGCCTTTCCGGCGTGTATGAGCCCGAAATAGCATGGCAGGTTTTTGACCGCCGTGCGGTCTATATGGAAGGGCTTGAAAAAAGCATGGAAGAAGGCACAGGCATGATGGTGGTCTACGCCCCCGAAGAGAAAATTTTAAAAATTTTAGAACTCTTTCCTGAGCTGTACATATCTAACCACAACACCCCCACACAATATATTTTAAGCGGGCAAAAAACCACCTTGGCCGAAGCTAAACGCGCCCTGCGCAAAGACAAATGCCCAGCTCTGAATCTTCCCGTGGCCATGGCCTTCCACAACCCTTACTTGCACGTACTTAGATCTAGCGCTTTAGAGGGGCTTAACGGCTTGCCCATGAAGCCCTCCACCTTGCCCATCATGAGCAATGTCACTGCAGGCCTATATCCTACAGATAGTGAAAGCATCATCACCTATATGGTCGATCTTGATGAAAATACCGTACGATGGGTAGATTGTGTGCGTAACATGTGGAATAATCATGGCATACGCCACTTTGTGGAGCTTGGTCCTGCCGATACCATGTGTAGTCTTATTACTGATATTGAGCCCAAAGCCATATGTATTCCCACCTCTTTAAAAAATAATGAGGTTAATGCCATGCGCGCAGCAGTGGCACGCTTGTATGCCTTGGGGCATATTCCCACCACGAATATGCGCGCTGTGCCTCTAAATTACTTGGATACGCAAGAAGAATGCTCCGCAGATCATGATGAAACAACAAAACCTGTGCAACCAGAAGCAGCGCATAATGCCGCGCAGCCGGAGCAAGCTCTTAACCAAGCTGACACAGCCCCCCCTATACTTCCGTATGTTCAAGATATTATAAATATTTTAGCCGATGCCACAGGGCATAACGCCAGCCTTTTACTTCCTCACATGGATTTACGCCACGAGCTGGCCATTCGCTCCAATCGCTTCCCTGCCATTATGCACAGCATTGAGCAAAAGTTTGCCATACGCTTACAATTTGAAGATGTTCTACACGTGGCAACCATACAAGATCTTGCTAACGTAGTAGCAAAACTATCGAATTTAACAGTGGAAAAAAACACTGCAGAAGACCTTACTACAACACGCACACAAGCCCACATAGCACCATGTGATGCTACTGCGGCTGTGCCCATGGCGCTGGCATGTGCGCATTTGCAACCTGCTTCCTGCCCTCATACGCAAGAGACACCTTGGCTTACAACACCTTGGCCAACCCCCTTATGCCCCGTAACAGAAAAACAAGAGCAAACCTTGCTCATTGTTCATACAGGCACACAAGAGCAAGCCTTCTGCGCTTTAGAAGACTTAGCCCCCCTTGGCTATACCTTCCTTTTCATGGCAAGTTCTTTCTGGCAGGATCGACTCCCTACCCTCTTACCTTCTCAAGAGTATGTGGAAAAATTACAAAGCTTAGGTGCGCATTGCCGCGTCCTTACTGAAGCTGCCCCACTGGCAAAACAATGTATACATTGGCTTTTGCATATGGACCTTACCCCAGAAGCGACAGGGCCTTCACTGCACCATGCGCAAGCCATGACAGACCTTTATGCCGCCCTTATGCAGCAAAATACCACCATACAAAAGGCACTTACGCTTTACGCGTGCCAGCAAGAAGCCCAAAACCCGCTTACATGTCAGGAGTTAAGCCCTTGGCAACTTTTTGCTGCAAAACACAGCATACACTGGTGTAGCCTTGCCCTGCCTTGCAATATTGTAGAAAAAGAACAGCAAAAAGCTCTCACCCCCCAAGACGCAACGCATGCCATAAGTAAGGATGAGTTAACACATTTCTTTGCTCGTCATATTCTTTGTAATACCCACGCCCATGTGTATTGGCATAGAGCAGGTACGCATGAAAGTACCCTTGAAGAAAATGTCGATTTCTTCCCTCAAGTTTTTCCCTTAGCATTTGAGCTGCAAGACAAAGCCTTATTTACAGCGCAAAAAAACTTCTCACTGTATGCCAATGCCGCAGCTTGCACTGAAGAAAGTACTGTAGCACGTATACCTACGCTTAGCGTAGCAAGTATGCTACAAAGCCTGTATGCGGCAGCTCTTTTTCCTTACCCTTGGTTACGCTGTATAGGCTTTAACCATGTACAATTTTCCCCCATGCCCGATGCTGGTGTATACCTTGGCCCTGAGGGAGTCACGCGTGAAAGCTTATTGCAAGCTCAGCGTATACCTTCACAAGAAGCGCCCATACGCACCTTCCATGCAGAACTAGCGGTGCGCGCCGTCACTGCCAATGGTCGGCGCTTACACACGTGGCACACTGTAAGTGAAGCACAATGCCTCCTCACAGGGCAGCGCATGCAGCCGCAAGCCCTTTGGGGGCAAGCAGAAAAAGACTCTGCGCAAGTGTCACCGCAAAAAACGCGCTTGGAAGTTAAGAAAGCGTTTACAAGGCACAATGTTTTAGACTATACTTGGGTGTCGGTATGTGTAGAATTTTTACTGGCGCACATGGGTTCAGTATGCATGCAAAATCAAAAAATCACATTGGAAAGTATAGAGCAAATACGCCACATGGCCACATGCTCTTATAAAGGCTTGCCTACAAACATAGATTCTTTGATTTTTGAATGGATTATAGTGACGCAAAATGCCCATACACTTACACTTGACGCGCAAGTAACAGACCCACAAGGCACGTTACTTTTGACCATACACAACATGCTTATTACAAGCGAGAAACCATAAGGAACACACTATGCATCCTCTAAAAAAGGGTTTTATGTCTGCTTTTTCTAAAAAAGCACTCCCTTGCTTTGTTGTTGTGGCGCTGGGCTTCACCACAGGCTGTGCTTCCCAAAAAGCAGGCATTACAGCACCAGAGTTACCAGCCAGACACTGGCTTGATGAATCTCCGGGCGTACCTGTAGAGCACAAAGACAAATTGCAAAGTGCCGTTCCTAAGCTTTATGATGCCAATAAGAGCTTCTCTTTTGACGATTGCGTGTACTTAACCATTCAGCAATCCCCCATGTTGGTAAACTCTGCAGTGGATATTGAAATACAAAAGGTGGATTTAACCTCGGCCATTTGGCAATACTTACCAGAGCCTAGCATGCGTATTTCTGTTTCCAACAACCTTACTGTCAATAACAGAAATATCAATGGCACACCTAATAACTATGGCGAGCCTGTGTACGAAATTGCTTTTGACGCGGCCTTCCCCAACCCCATGCAAAGCTATTTTTCGCATCAAGCGCAAAAAATCATGCTAAACCTTGCCGTTTCTACCCACCGCAAGGCCATAGGCAATGCCATCACAGAGATTGCGCAGCTTTATCAGCGCCTCGACGCGCAAAAAGAAATTTTGCGCATTCAAAAAGAGCTGGTTCCCCTGAGTAAAAAGGTTACAGCCTACTGGAGGCAGTTAGAGTCTGTGGATGGTCAACAAGGCGTTGCCCTAAACCTTGCCCAGCAACGCGAACACGAAGCTGCCCTTAAGGTAGAACGTACAGAAATTGAAAACTCCATGCTACGCACCAAGCTTAAAGTCTTGGCAGGTGTAGAGATTAACCATAAGCTTAACATCAACACCAAAGATACTGATAAGATTGTGAGTTCATTCAACGGCAGAGCGCTTTCTTGGGAAGAACAATGGAAAAAAACAGAAGATGAGCTTTTGCTACGTTCTCAAGTGAAACTAGGTGACTTCAACATCATGGTTGCTTGGGCTAAATACATTCCCGATGTAACCTTTAGCATCAATCAATCTCCACCGGCAGGGCAATACCAACCTGTTGACGGCACAGAAGATACCTTTATACACGCTAATATATCCTTCCCCCTCATCGACTGGGGGCGTAGATACCGTGGTGTGCAAAAAGCACGTATGGAAAAGGCCAAAGCCTTTCAAGAGCAAGCCAGAGCGCGCACGCAATATTCCAACATATGGACTGAAGCACAACAAAATGTACACCTCACTGAAACAAGCATGAAAATTGCCAAAACCAATTTGGAAGTGGCAAAAATGCAAGAAAAGGAAGCTGCCATCAACTTTAAAGAAGGCATTACTCCCTACCCTGATTTGGCAACCAAAAAAGAAGCCTTGCTCGCTGCACGTATAGCTTTTGTGCAGGCTGAACTTAATTATAAATTAGCCCAACTAACTTGGATGGATGTGGCCGGAGTATTAAAGGAAAAATATATCGGCCCACCCGCTGCGGAGATTATATAAATGAAACAAGCGAAAAAAAACATAATGTTATGGTGTATGACATTATTATGTGCTTTAAGCTTTTCTAGCCTTAGCTATGCTGCAGAAAGCACACAATCTACTATTTTAAGCGGTAAAATAATAAGCACGGTTACCCGTGCCAAAGCCTTACCCTTTAATGCTATTATTGAAGAAGTTTTAGTAAAGTCTGGTCAAGAAGTAGGTACCAATGAAATTCTTTTAAAGTATTCTCTTACAGAAGAAGCAGAAAGAACCCTACTTAAAGAATTAGCAAGGGGCGCAGGCACAGAAGATACCCACGCGCAAATTCTTACTTTACAAAGTCAGTTATCCAACCTTAAAGCGCAAAGCAATAAAGCGCGTCAACTGGCTGCAGCCGGCCTTGGCTCTAGCCAAGCCTCAGCACGCAGCGCCAGCGAAGTAAAGCTTTTGCAAGAACGCATCACTCTTTTGCAACAAACACTAAGCAAACAAGAAACAGCGTATAAACAAAGACTAGACGAGCTGAGCGACTACTTTGGCACACCCGTTACAGGTGCTGCTAACTTGCCAAAGCTGCTTGTACTCACTTCACCCATGGATGGGCATATACTTTCTGTGGCTGCCAACGTACAGGCAGGCGCGCAGCTACCCATGGGCGCGGCCCCCATACTTGTTGGAAAAATGAATCCCATGAGTATACAAATACAGGTATTTGAAGGGGAGATTGGGCGCATAAAAGTGGGAAGCAAAGCTTCAGTCACCATTCCCTCTTTACAAGATAAAGCCTTTGAAGCCACTGTTTCACAAATTGCTTGGACAAGTACCAGCCTTGATGTGTCACAACCTTCTTACTACACAGTACAACTCACCATTCCCAACCCCAATCTTGAACTTAAGCCTGGCTTTAAAGCCATCGTAGAGTTTGGTTCCAACTAATATTACCGTGCGGCCTTACACCTTTGTAAAGAGAAGGTGTAAGGCCCTAGAGGTTTCATGGCTAAACTAAAAGGTATTCCACAGCGCCTTGCTTACGTTCTTGGCGGACAATGGACCAGTGATGTTTTATGGACATTATTTACCATTATTCTGGCACGTCACAGCGCTGATACTTTAGGGCAAGTTATGCTTGCCCTTTCTTTTGGCTATATTGTACGCAATGTAGCTGATGTGGGGTTGAATAATTTTCTTATTTCCTCCTTTGCCAGACGTGAAGCTCGCCCCTTAAAACTATTAGGGGAGATAACATGGCTAAAATTTGGCCTGCTCAGCGTTTCACTACTTATCACTTGGATATTTATAAGCTGGCAAGACTATAGCCTTGAGCTGCGTATCACCGTCATGGCCATATCCATAGGGCTTGGCCTTGAAGCCGTGGTAAACTCCTTCTTTACCTTGTGCCAAGCACGCGGGCGGCAAGATGTAGAAATGCGCATCAAAATCCCTTCTGCCATTATTGGTACTGGCACGGGTATTATCTTGGTGCTTTGTAACGCCTCAGTGGTCTACATTGCTTTGTACAAGCTCATAGAAGCCATACTCCTTACCATTATCTCCTTAAAAGCCTTAGGGAAAAACCCTCTGCATAGGCTTAATTTTGCACAGCTAAAAAACATCGCGCTGCAAATGAAAAAAGGGCTTGTATTTACCCTTATTTCCATTTGCGGCATTTTATACAATAAGCTTAATGTTATCTTTCTCAAAAAATACGGCGGTGACGCAGCCGTAGGCGCCTATAGCGTGGCATGGGAAGTGGTGGACGGTGTATCCGTACTTATATCCACGGCCTTACTAGGTAAGGTTATCTTTCCCTTATTAGCCAAATACTGGGATAGCGACCGCAAGGCTTTTCAAGAATTGGCAGGGCAAACCACACGCACCCTTTGGGCTGCATGTTTACCCGTCATTTACCTTATTTGTGTAGAAAGTGACCGCATTTTAGGCTTCATCTACGGGCAGCAATACCTTGTAGCCGTTACAGCGCAGCAAATACTAACACCCTGCATAGCCACGGCATTTTTGCATAATTTGGCCGCCTATGCCATGATGAGCATGCGCAAGTCTAAATTACTCTTAGTATTTTATGCATCAGGCCTTCTGCTGAACCTTGTTTTGTGCGCCTATTTAACGGTGGAAAATCCCTTAGAGGGGGCCTCCATAGCCATTACGCTTACCAAAGTTTGGGTAGCCATTTGCACCGTGGCGTATTTTCAGTATGCGGCTAAGCCCATGCTGGCGCGTCAATGGCTATATGTGGTACTTGTGCCTTGCTTTGCCTTTGCTTTATGGTGGGGCTTAAGCCCTTATACACACAGATTGGTGGCAGAGCTGGCAGGGCTTATCCCGCTGCTTATTCTCTTTTGGGTGTGGAGACCACCCACCATGTTTGAAAAAGATAACAACGAAGGAACAGAGGCAAAGGCCTAAGGATTATCTTAAACCTATATTTCACTAGCATACGGAGATATGCCATGATTTATACACGCCTAGCACTAGTGCTTTTTACTCTTTGCTGTTGCTTTGCCTGCCAAAGTGAAAGCAACAAAGACCTTGAACCGCATGTGGCGCTAGATGGAGCAAAAATACGCATCAGCCTCAAGCCCGACTTTAGCTGGGCAAGTTTTCACCGCTTTTGGCATAGAGGAGCCGATGAAAAAGTAGCTATACCCAACACTGCGCCTGTAGGCAAAGAGTATACGTACGACTTTGGGCATGGCGTTAACCTTACGGTACCCATGTACGAAGATTTGGTGGAAGGCGTAATACTTACCTATGCTGCCATTGAGGGTAATGAACAAGGTGGACGCCAATTTATACGCCTTATGCAGCATATTATGCGTCTTGGCGGCTTTCAGTGGGATAGACCCACTCGCGATGCTCTCTATGCTTTTTACGAAGTTATGTCGCCGCAAAGCAAAGAATTTTACTTTAAAAGGTCATACTTTGTCCGCTCTTATGATGCGCACACCAAGCTATGGACTTTTGCTTTTTACTTTGTAACAGATAGCGAAACCTTGCGCACAGTACCCACAATAAGCCCCTAAACCAAAGTACGTAGCATACGCCAAAGAATACATACAAAAATGCTTTTACAAAAAATGGCATTTTCTCCCTTGAACCTCAAGACAAAAGGCTATACATAGGGCCTATGCAAAGTTCTTCTTCACCTTTCATGAATGGTATTCAAAGGGCCTTACCCATTGTACTTGGTTATGTGCCTGTGGCTTTTGCCTTTGGCGTGCTTGCGGTAAAAAATGACATTCCACCAGCTTTAACCATTGCCATGTCCATCTTTATTTTTGCAGGCTCAGGCCAATTTGTGGCGGCTTCTCTTTGGGGAGCTGGTGTGGGGGCTGCTTCGGTTATTTTAACCGTCTTTGTTATTAACCTTAGGCATTTACTTATGTCGGCCTCTTTGGCCACGCATACCCAAAGCCTCAAACGCTGGCAACGTTGCCTATTAGGTTTACAGCTAACAGACGAAACCTTTGGCGTACACTCCACAGCCTTTCAGCGCGGTTGGAAGCTTTCCCTAACTACGCTTTATGCATGTAATAGCATGGCGCAAATTTCTTGGGTTTTTGGCACCATTTTGGGCGTCTTTTTTGGCTCTCTCATAGAAGACGTTAAGCCTTTAGGCCTTGATTACGCGCTCACAGCCATGTTTTTAGCCTTATTTATTCCGCAATGCCAAACCAGACTACATGTGCTGGTGGGACTTTTTGCCGGCTGTACCTCCATTGCATTAAAGCTCAACGGCCTTGGACAATGGAATGTTATTTTAGCCACTATCTTGGCTGCCACCTTGGGTTTATTTCTTTCTAATTTGCGCTTTGTACGCCAACGTAACCTGCAAAAGCAACGCAAAGAAAATAACTTAGCTCGAAAAGCAAAACGTCAAGTACAACAACACCATGAAGAGCAGCCCTTATGAACACAGAACTTCTCATTACCATTGCAGGCTGTGCTTTAGTTACAGCCATACCCAGAGTTTTTCCGCTCATGTACCTTTCTGTGGAAAGTCTGCCCAAAACATCACTTAAGTGGCTTTCCTTTGTGCCTGTGGCAGTTATGGCGGCTTTACTTTTTCCAGATGTACTTGTATCCCAAGACAAACTCTACATAAGCATTGATAATACCTATCTTTTAGCAGCCATACCCTCACTACTCTTAGCATGGTATAGCAAATCTTTTTTTGGCACCATTGCCTGCGCCATGCTTGCCGTGGCCTTATTGCGCTATTGGGGGTGGAGTTAACCATGGAAAAGAAAATCAAAAAGCGTCGCCGCAAAATAGGCCCTGCCTTACCACCGGCCACCTACAGCAGTAATCTTCTTGTGCGTGTGGCCCCTTCACAAGTGGGAATGTTTCGTTTTTTGCTTGAAGCTTACGAACATATAGCGTATTTTTCGGTAATAAATAGACAAGAAGCTCTCTTGAAAATTGTATTTTCGCCGCATAGGGAGCAGGCTACGCGTAAAGCACTGGAAGAGATTGGTCACTCCATGGAAATAAGCCTCCT
>CAYJNG010000005.1:0-5689 GCA_964371505.1 uncultured Desulfovibrionaceae bacterium | reverse complement strand
AAAGGAATATGTATGCATGTGGTTTTTTGTATAGATGATAACCCCAAATTCCTACGCCTTTTACAGGTGGCGGTACGTTCTTTACGTGAGCATATGGGGCAAAACTTTCCTTGCCTTTGCGTATACGCCGGGCAAAGCAACACTGTGCTAGAAACCCTTGCTGCAGATAACATACCTGTATCTCGTTACAAGCCCATACTCACAAAAGAGCTCATCCCCTCGCAATTTCATAATTGTATAGGCTGCTTTTTAAAGCTAGAATTGGCTTTAGTGCCAGAACTGGCGCAAGATGATTTTGTGCTGTATTGCGATTGTGATGTCCTGTTTACGGAAGACATTACCCCCCTCATAGAGCAGCGCCCCCCTTATATGGCCATGGCAAGGGAATATACAAGCCCTTTTTACCATGAGCACGAGCACATGCACTATACTTGGCGCGATCGAGAGTATACAGTGCCCATGCCTTTTCCCATTTGGACCTTCAGTAGCGGCGTTGTGCTCTTTAATTTGCAAAGACTGCGCAAATACGACTATATATACAACTTCCTCGCTTTTTGTGAGCAAAACGTACATATTATAGGTAATTTAGACCAATCCCTACTAAATTATTTTTTTGGCAAACATATTAGTAAACTGCCAGAAAAATGGAACAGGCCACCTTATCAAGCCGATGTGTTTACCAATGGTGCCATTGTGCATTTTCATGGGCCAAAACCATGGGATAGAGGGCGCCCATGCTGGGAAGAATTACGCATTAACCACTATGACAGCATGAGCCAAAAATGGCTTAGCTACCTAAGCCCTCAAGAGCAAGCAGATGTGCAAAAGTGGATACAAGAAGATTTGGCACGCCATGCGTAAGTAAACATTATATACAAACTATTCATGTAAAATTGAAGATTAAGAGAGTCCCATGTTAATACCATATCTGAAAATCATTGGTGTATTTGTTTTTATGCTTTTTGCCATGCGTAAATTGGGTTTAGGGCTCTCCGTACTTTTGGGCTCTTTTCTCATGGCCCTTGTATTTGGCATTATGCCACTTGAGTGGTTGCATCATGCCATGGGCATTTTTCAAGATATTTCCATTCTTACTGTATGGGCTGTGGTTATTCTTGTGCTTTCTCTTTCTTCGCTCATGGAAAGTACAGGCCAAGCAGAACGCTTCATGGAGCCCCTAGCTAAAAAACTCACTTCACCGCGCTTTCGCATGGTATTCTTCCCCATTCTCATTGGGCTTTTGCCCATGCCCGGCGGTGCGGTTTTTTCCGCGCCCATGATTAATGCCGTTTCTAAAGAATTACCCATGCCGCAAGAGTCTAAATCCCTCATTAATTATTGGTTTCGCCATACGGTAGAAATGAGCTGGCCCCTGTACCCTGCCATGATTTTAACAGCTGGCTTTAGCGGCATCACCACCCCTGAGCTTGTCATGTGGACCTTCCCCATGAGCATTGTCTTCTTTTGCATAGGTTGGTTTTTCTTTGTGCGCCCTCATGCCATTCCCCACATGCCAATTTCTGACAGTGCCACCTCCCCCATGCAAGGTGTTTGGCGAAAAGTGTTTTGGGAGGGAGCTCCTTTATTGGTAGCCATTGGCGGCGCCTTAATTTTTGAAGCCCTTTTTGCGCTTTTCTTGCCGCAATTCCCCTTAGATTACGGGGTAATTATTGCCCTTATTCTGGCAGTCATTTTTTGCCTTTATCAAAATAAAAAAGGCCCCATGACCTTTATAAAAACCATTACCAAGCCCAGTGTACGTTCCATGATTTTTATTGTGGGTGCTCTTGGAGTTTTTAAAAACGTGCTTAGTGGCGGCGGCGTGGTTGATCAGCTTATAGGTAAAGACAGTGGGGAGCTGACCCTATGGATAAGCGTACTGCTTCTCCCCCTTGCCATTGGCGCCCTTACGGGTATTCTTATGGCAGCGGTGGGGGCGGTGTTTCCTCTTATCATAGCCTTGGTGGAAGCCTTAGGCCTTGGCTCGCCCATTCCTTGGGTAACACTGGGCCTTGTTACAGGCCTTGCCGGCGCCATGATGAGTCCGTTACATATTTGCTTTGTTCTTTCTTGCCAATACTTTGAAGTAAGCTTACCACATTCTGTACGTAAAGTGTTGTTGCCAGGGTTGCTATATATACTAGGCGGTGTAGCATACTTCTTTGTGCTTTCAAGCTTCCATTAGGACATGCACAGGCATGAAATCTTCTGACGTTGGCGCCTATGTACAAGCTTTGCTGGCTTCTTCTTTTGGGGAGCAAGTAACGCATCACCGGCTTGTACCTGCGGTGGAAGCCACATACACAAAGCCCAAGCGCCCTCTTTCTCCTGCTGTGCAAAAGCTGCTGGCGCAACGCGGCATAGATGATCTTTTTAGCCATCAAGCACAAGCTGTAGATGTGGTGCGCAGCGGGCAAGCTGTGGTGGTGGCCACGCCCACGGCCAGTGGCAAAAGCCTTGTCTATACTTTACCAGTCTTAGAAACCTTTGTGCACGATGCCGATGCGCGAGCTTTATATATTTTTCCTCTCAAAGCTTTATCGCAAGATCAAAAAAACACCTTTGAAGCTTTTACACAGCCTTGGCCAAAGGACGCCCGCCCAAGCATTGCCATTTACGATGGAGATACCAGCCCGCACTTTAGACGTAAAATGCGTATGCAACCTCCCCATGTACTCATTACCACACCAGAAATGCTACACCTTGGCATTGTGGCCCATCACGAAAAATGGAGCACCTTTTTTGCCGGCTTAAGTCATATTGTGGTGGATGAGGCCCACACCTATAGAGGGGTTTTGGGAGCGCATATGGCGCAACTTTTTCAGCGCGTACAACGCATTGCCGCGCGCTATGGCGCAAGGCCCAACTTTGTTCTTTGCACCGCCACTGTGGGGAATGGGCAAGAGCTTGCGCAAAATCTGTTGGGGCCAGCGCACAGCCCTGCTCTTATTGACACCTCCGGTGCCCCTCAAGGGCCACGGCACTTTGTCTTTCTTAACCCGCAAGATAGCCCAGCCAGCGCTGCCATTGGCCTTTTAAAAGCCGCACTGGCACGCAATTTACGCACCATTGTTTACTGCCGTTCACGACGCATGACTGAGCTTATAGCCTTATGGGCCTCTCAAAGTCAGGAACAATCGGCACCTTGGCAAGGTAAAATTTCCGCCTACCGTGCAGGTTTTCTGCCCGAAGAAAGACGTGATATTGAAGCAAAAATGCACTCTGGGGAATTACTTGCCATTATTTCCACCTCAGCTTTAGAACTTGGCATAGACATAGGCTCCCTTGATGTGTGTATTTTAGTGGGCTACCCCGGCACTGTTATGTCTACATTACAGCGCGGGGGACGCGTAGGACGTGCGCAGCAAGAATCTGCCGTTGTCCTCATAGCTGGTGAAGACGCGCTAGATCAATACATTGTGCGCCATGCCAAAGAGTTTTTTACTAAAGCTGCAGAAAAAGCCGTCATTAATATCCATAACCCTGTTATTTTAGAAAAGCACCTCAACTGCGCAGCGGCAGAATCGCCCTTACGTCCGCAGCAGGCAGATAAGGCGTGGCTAAGCTCCTGCGCAGCACAAGAGGCTCTCCAAGCCCTTTGCCTTCGAGGAGAAGTGCTGCAAAGTGCCGATGGACAAGAATATATGGCCACACGTAAAAGACCACAAAGACATGTGGACTTACGCGGGCAAGACGGCATGGGAGATAATTATACTTTAGAAGATACGCATGGCAACATTATAGGCATTGTGGATGCCATACGTGCGCTTAAGGAGCATCACCCCGGCGCCATATACCTACACATGGGTCAAAGCTACGAAATTACGCACCTATACATGGATGAAAGGCGCATTGTGGCCCAAAAAACAAAAAGAGCTTGGTTTACCCGCGTGCGTACGCAAAAGCATACAGATATTTTAGAAATGCATGAGCAAAAACCTTTGCACTTAGCACAAGGTGTCCACGTTGCTTGGGGGCGCCTGCGCATAACAGAACATATCACCGGCTATGAAAAACGCTCGGTAAGCGGCAATAAACTTCTCTCCATTATTCCTCTAGATTTCCCCCCTCTAGTGTTTGAAACCGTAGGTTTATGGATTTGTATACCTGATGACATTCGCCGCAATCTTGAAGAAGAATATTTACACTTTATGGGCGCCATCCACGCACTGGAACATGTGGCCATTGGCATGCTGCCCTTGCTTGTCATGGCAGACCGTAATGATTTTGGCGGCATATCCACCCCCATGCATGCTCAAATGGCCTTACCTACCATTTTTGTGTACGATGCCTTACCTGGCGGTGCAGGCCTGTGTGAAGCTGCGTATAAAGACGCTTACACTTTATTTGCCAATGCCCATAAGGCCATGGCACAATGCACCTGCCATGATGGATGCCCCTCTTGTGTGCACTCGCCCAAGTGCGGCTCTGGCAACAGACCCATCAGTAAAATGGGCGCCATACGCCTTATGGAGCTAATTATGAAAACAACATTCAATGACAATCAATACTTACTCCCTTTTGACACTACGCAAAAAACTATAGATACAGCAATTGAAAGCACGCAAAAAAGCGACATCGTAAAGCACTACATGGTGCTTGATGTGGAAACGCGCCGCTCTGCAGCAGAAGTAGGCGGTTGGCATAAGGCAGCCCATATGGGCGTAAGTGTGGCTGTTTTGTACGATAGTGAAAAAGAAAGCTTTACCACTTATACTCAAGATGAACTGGGAGAAATGTTTGCTCTTTTGCCCAAGGCTCAAGCCATTATTGGCTTTAATATTGCGCGCTTTGACTATACGGTATTACAGCCTTTTTGCTCGTACCCCCTAAAAAACCTGCCCACCATTGATTTATTAGATAAAGTAAAAGACCGTCTTAATTATCGTGTTTCATTGGACAATATAGCCTCTGCCACATTGGGAACACAAAAAAGTGCCGATGGACTGCAAGCGCTACAATGGTGGAAAGAGGGAAAAATGGAGGAGATAGCTCACTATTGCCAAAAGGACGTAGATATTACACGGCAGGTATATACCTTTGGCCTTGAGCATGGGCATGTGCTCTTTACCAATAAAGCAGGACAAAAAGTGCGTGTGCCGGTGGATTTTACCGTATAACAACAATGACTACGGGAAAAAATAGAACATATACACAGAAAAAAGCAAAAATAAATACCCTCAAGTCCCAGATTCTTGAGGGTATTTGACGCCATCTCTGGCTTTGGACAATGCAGGTGCCACCCAAGGAGGAGGCACCCACATAGCCAAATATGTTGTTAGCCGCCGATAAGGTTCATGGCCATACGGGGCATGGAGTTCGCTTGACCAAGCATGGCCACAGCAGACTGAGTAAGAATTTGGTTACGCACAAAGTTCGTCATTTCCATGGATACGTCCACATCGGAAATACGAGATTCGGCAGCAGCCATATTCTCAGACTGAATGGTTAAGTTATCAACGGTGGCTTCTAAGCGGTTTTGAATCGCACCAATGTGAGCACGAATCTTATCCTTAGAAACGATGGCGTCATTTACTGCCACAAGAGCGCGCTGTGCGGAAGCCTGTGTGGAAATAGAAAATCCGGCATCTTCAGCACTTTGATTACCAAGACCAAGAGCAGAAGCAGTGCTATCACCAATGCGAACATAGTAATAATCTTCTGCAGAGTCGTTCATGGAGCCAAAGTG
>CAYJNG010000004.1:43932-46078 GCA_964371505.1 uncultured Desulfovibrionaceae bacterium | reverse complement strand
CGACTAAAATAATAGGCACCATATTACTGAGCCCCTTACTTATAGTAAAGCCGCCTTTTTCACAAAAGACGGCTTTTCATCTTATCCACGTAAAGCTGTTTTATTTCTTTGCACACTCATATCAAGCTCTGGCACAAGGTCATGTAGGGCAGCCACATCTTGCGCTTTGGCTGCAGCCTCCACAGTACGTGCAAAACGCGCCAAAGTACGCAAGCCAAAGGCCTCAGCATTATTGGCCATGGAAGCCACGGCCGCTTCCACACCTTGTGTATTGTTTGCGTGTAAATGCTCCTTGGCCTCTGCCAACCAGCCATCCAAATCTATCAGCAAGCTATCTATGGGAGAAAGCTCTTTTTCTTCTTCATAGCTGTCTAAATCTATACTAAGATTTACAGGCTCGGGGATGAGCTGAGCCGGCTGGGCACCCAAGGGTTTCCTTCTATCCCAAGGCATAAGGTTTCTTGCTTGCTTCGCTTGCATGCCCTGTTCGCCCTGTTCACCCTGCTCGCGCTGTTGAACCTGTTCGTTCATGGCTTCGTCCCCTTTTTCTGCCATGCCAATGGGATCTTTCTCTTGAGCACTGCTAGCGGCAGATTTTGCTACAGGCGTTGGTTCACCTACCCAATCAAAAGGTGAAAAGGCTTTCTGTTCCTTTTCTTGCGGTGGATTTTGTGTCTTATCAGAACGAATTAACCGCTTTAAAGGGTTCACTGCTTCTATTTTACTTAAATAGTCGCGTAAATGACGTAACTCTTCGCGTCCGCGATTTTCTGCTTCATTCTTAGGTGAACTTGCAGCCCCTTCCATGTGCAAACTATCCACAGGCTCTAACGATTCTTGCATATCTTCAGAATCATACTCTGCCTGCGCTTCTTCCGCTTGAGTTGCTTCACTGGTAAATGCTAAAGGCTCAAACTCCATAGGCTGCGAGGAAGTTTGCAGCTTTTCCTCTACCTGAACAGCTTCTGCGGCTTTTTCTTCAGCTAGGCCGCCTGCTTGCTCTTCAACTGTTGCTTTTTGTATGGGCATGGGTTCACCCACCCATTCAGCGCTGCTTTCGCCACTTAAGGCCGCGAAAGAAAGTTCCATGCCTTGCTGATTCCCTTGTGGTCTTTCTTGGCGCTGGGCTTGTAACCATGACTCAGAAGTGGGCTCTTGTATGGGTGTTTGTGCTAAGCTCTCCTTAGCAGTGGGCTGTTGCACTTTTGGCGCTACTTTAACCCTTGGAACTGAACGCACGCTAATACGTGATACTGCTTTTTCCTCTTTCTCTGCGGCAACTTCTACCGGAGCTACAGCTCGTGCAACAGGCTTTACCACAACTTGGGGCGTGCTTTTTGCTACAGGGCTACCCATGGGCATGGGCTCTCCCACCCAGTCCTGTCCGCCGCTTAAACTATCCACACTATGCGGCTCAAAAGGCACTGTACCTTTAGGCTTACCAAGTCGGCGCCCACCGCTTACCTTTATCACTGGGGGCATAGCTGGGTGACCTTGCACCGACTCCTTGCTTGCACTCTTTGCTACATGCTGTATTTTTGTTACTAAACGCAGCCCCTTAGCCTTCTCTTCAACAATAGGATCCGCTTGAGATTCCACATCAGGCATAGTGGATATAACTTCTTCCTCTTGCCCTTGTTCTGGTCTTTCCTCATGGGGAGCTGTTTCGCCTTGAGCGTCCTGCGGCGTATCAAGCACACCATCCAATAAGGAGGTCAAATAGGCTGCATTGCTTTTATCCGCAGCAGGGGCTGGGCGCTGTGTTACCGCCACCGCTTCATCGGCTATGGCATCTGAAGTAGCAAACGCTAAGGGTTCAGCATCTTGCGCGCCCTGTATGATTTGTGTGGTATCCGCTGTATCCGCAGCTTCTACATCATCTAAGTTATCCACACTCTCTACATCATTTAGCATTTCTTCCTGCGGATTTAAGCTAAGAGGCGTAAAGCTTTCCGGCGTATGCGCATCTTGAATCTCTTCTTGATTGTGCTCTTCATTGGGCGCCGTCTGCTCCGCTTCAAAAATCTGATCATGTAAATCTATGATCTCTTCCTGCTCATCCTGCTCATCCATGCCATCTTCTTCTAAGGATGTTGCAGAAGCAGCATCTGTATCCATTTCTGGCAAAGTTGCTTCACTGGCTTCT
>CAYJNG010000004.1:21669-43832 GCA_964371505.1 uncultured Desulfovibrionaceae bacterium | reverse complement strand
TCCGGTAAACTTTCTGGCTGCGAGGTAATTTCTTCTTCTGCAGTAGGTGCAAGCACTGGCGCAGGCTCTTCTTCGTTAGCATCATTAACACTTGCGCTGGCTATACTTTGCTCCAAAAGAATTTTTTCCACATGCGAGCACAGCTTTTGACGCGTTACCGGCAAGGGAAGAAGCTGCGCAAAGCCCATGGCGTCAAAATGCTCCGGCAGTTGATCTTCATGGTCTTCTTGTGCATAAATAGCCATGCATTGTGGGAAATCATATTCCTTCTCATGACTCACTTGCTGCAAAGCATTAAATACTTGTTCTAGCACTGGCCATGGCATACGCGTATCAAAAATCATCAATGCAGCGCCATGTTCTTTATAAAGAGCCACAGCACCTTCAGCATTGCGCGGCTCAAGCACTGGGTTTTCTATTTTTTCTAAGAAAAATCCCCATAAATGCCGATCTTCTGCATTATCAGACACTAAAATAATGGGCAATAATTTGGCTTCTTGCTCCACATGCTCCGATGTTTCACGATCTGCAGTGGTGCAAACTTCGCAATTTACCGTAAAAGAAATGGATGCGCCATAAGCGTTGCTCTCCACGCCTAAGAAACCGTGATATGTGGCGGAAAGCTCCCATGCGCGAGCAAGAGCCGTTACGCTACGCTCTTGCGGCGGCTTACCTGTGCCTGTATCTGTCACCGTAAAGAGTAAATGCCCTGCGTTGACGCTTTCCGGCACACGGCGCACAGCCAATTGCACAGCCCCTCTGTGCGTAGCACGCACGGCACTTTCCAAAAGTAAACGTAACACCAGTAGCAATTGTAAAGAATCGCCCTTATAGCATTGCGCCAAATGCGGTGGCATAAACCACGATAAAGCAATGTTTTTCTTATCAGCCACTGGCGAAACAGAATCATGCGCTTGGCGTAAAAGGCTCTGCAAATCAAATACATGCTCTTCAATGCCGCCCATGGAGGGAGTAGGCATGCGCTTTTTTGCCGGCGCGTCTAAAATACTACCAATGTCACGAGCCGCTGTGGTGAGGGACTCTATGGCCTCACGTGCAGCCACGGGCAAGGCGCAAGCCTCCAGCGCTGCCACATGGCGGCTAAGCTGCTCCACAGGCCAACGTAAGCGCTCTTCCAAATTGGATATGGCCTTTTTAGGCACATCTTCGCAATCTTCTTCTGTATTTTCTGCTTCAAGACTTTGCGCTTCTTCCACAGGCACAAGGCGTAAATTAGGGTCACTTTGCACCACACTTTCCACTGTGGGAATAGTGGTACTTTGTGTACTTGTTTCTGCACTAAAACTTTTGGACGTTGCCGTAGCTGTAAGCACTAAAGCCCCTAAGGCCACACCCCAAATGGGTAATGCTGCCAAAGCGGCTGCAGGAATAAGCGCCGAAGAGCCAGGCTCAAGCCCTGCCAAGGCCAAGGCCACACCCATGGGCGGCAATAAACACGCCATAAGATAGCGACGCGAGCCGCTATAGCCCTGCATCCAAGCGGCCAATGTGGTGGGTACAAAAAGTAAGGTTAAAAGCGGCCAGAATTCCAAATAGCGCACAAGCCACGCAAGCCCTGGCACCAAGGGCAATAAGGCAACAATGGCCCCCACTAAGCTTAAACCAGTATATTGTAAATCAATAATACGCGACTGATTGGGCGTGTCCATAATATGCCTACCCACATGTGGTAGCAAAATCAGCGCCACCCCTGGAGCCAAAATTAAGGGCAAATGCCGCATGGAAACGTAAGGAGCGTCACCAATGGGTAAACCATAAATGGCATAAAAAAGCGTCACCGCCGTATATAAACCTGCCCAAATGCGCCATTGGCCTCTTTCTGTGAAAGCGCGTAAAAGGCAAAGCAGCATCACTATAAAAAGAGCTACCACACCGGCAGGATAGGCCATAAGCTCCCAAGATGTTGCAGCATTGTGCGGCGTGCGCACATAGGGAGCAAACCAAATACTCGGTACAGCATCCATGCGAATATACGCCGTCACAGCTTTTGTTTGCGCCTCAGGCAAAAGGAAAATAGCTCTGCGGCTAGGATTGTACTCTAGCCACTTAAGGCGAGAATCCGCCCCATGAGCTTCCGGCACAAAAAGTAGGGGCTTTTGCGCCATACTATCGCCCATATCCAACAGCAAGGTTTGTGCTTGATTTGCTGTTGGCACTGTCTTTACTGCCGCTAAAGTAAAACGCAACCACAGTGCGCCGGCATCCTCTTGCAAGGAAGCTTCGGTATAAGGGCGAAATTTTTTCTGAATGGTGGGGTCTTGTATGCCTTCAATGGTCAAGCTGGCACTTGTATCCACAAAAGCTTCCAAATACGGCAGCAAGGCAAGACTATCTCCCCCCAGCTTTGCAGGGATATCCTGCACTGCCATGGCCTTATTTTGGTAAAGCCCAAGCCCCATGGTGAAAAAAGTGCATACTAGGAAAAAACACAGGGTCCACTTGCCAATGGCTAAACGTTTTCCATTGAGTTTCTTCATTATTTCCCTCCAGCAACAAAGACAATTTTTTTACATGCGCGCGTAAAAAGGTGCGGTTTCAACGCTACAAAAAGAAGCACCAAAGCCGTCCCCGCGCTACAGCATGGGGACGACTTCTCCTAAAGCTTTATATAGATACTGTTAAAGTTACTTATTTTAACTTTAAAATCAAGTCCTTCACACTTTCCCCATTGGGCGCTTTGGCGTTGGGGTTAATGCGTACTAGCTGTTGCCACATTTCTACGGCTTCAGCTTTTTTGTTCAAATCAAAATAAAGTACAATACCGGCATTAAAAAGTGAATTTTCGTGCTTGGGATCCACTTTATTGGCTTGTTTATATGAGCTTAATGCCAAATCAAACTTCTTCATGGCACGGTACATGGTGCCCCTATCTGTAAGCACATTGGCATTATTTGGCGTTATTTCTAAAGCCTTGGTATAGGCAAGCACAGCTTGCTCTGGGTTTTGAGCATCATAATACAAATTACCCAAATGAATCCAATTTTGAGCATTATTAGGATCATTTTTTGCGGCGGCTTCCGCATCCACTATATGCGCTGCAGCATCATTAGAAGCGGCACCTTGCTGCGCCTGTTGCCCTTGTGATGTGCTGGGAGCGCCCTTAAATGAGGGGATAAGTGTTCCCATAAACAAACCAAAAAGTAAGGCGGCCACCACGGATACATACATGGTGCTGCGACGTACCATGCTGGGGGCAGGGCGTGCACCTTCATAGGTATTTTTTCTTTTCTGTGTCATAGAATTCTCGTTATCTTAAATGTACTTATTTTAATTATTGTGCTGCTTCGGTTGTTTTTGCCGGATTTTGCGCTTCATCAGCACTTCCACCAGCAGGCTTGGCAAGCTCTTTTGCCCCTTCACGCACTTTTTTTACTTCAGCTTCCATGGCAGCGCGTAAATCTGCAGCAAGATTTTTATTTTCAAGAGCTTTTTCTAAATGTGCAAGACCACGCGGCGCATCATTTAAGTAGTAAATATATAACACACCCAAGCTGTACATGGCAGAAGGGTCAGCGTTAATGGCTACCACTTTTTCTAAAGATGCAGCAGCTTCTTCGTGTTTTTCGTTATTGTGTAAAACAATACCCAATAAATAATGCGGCTGCGCTTTGGACGCGTCTATGGCTATGGCGCGGCGCAAGAAAGATTCTGCCGCCTCCCATTGCTCTGTTTGTACAAGTAAATCAGAAGTGTGCACAAGCGTGTCATAATCATTGGGATTTTCACGCAATTCTTCCATATGCTTGCCAATTTCTGCCATGACAGCCGCCATGGGGTTTTGCTCTTCATTTTGAGCGCCGCCCCCAGTGCTGCCTTGCACCACCAAAGGCTCACCACTAAGCCTTTGCATAAAAGCAACGCCAAGCATAACAATGAGAGTAAAAGCCATTATGGCCAAAATATACTTACGCGAAGGTGCTAACTCAAACATTTTCTACACCCTCCATATTTTCTTTTAATGCTAAACGCTTATTCAAAGACTTTTGCCCCAAAGCCAAGAAAGCCACATAGGCACCAATACCCAGCCATACAGCCACGTTGGCCGCCATGAGCCATGTTATATTATCCATATATATCTCCTAAATGACAGATAAATTATAAAGTCGCGCTGGCTTTGCCAACACTTACGAAGAAGTTCCTTCTTCTGTTTCCAGCTCCATAAAGAGCTCTTCCACATACGCTTCTTGCTCTAGCTGTTTTTTACGGAAAAACACTAAAGCCGCCCACACAAGGCCAAAGCTAGCCAAACACACAAACACAGTCACCTTCATGGCGTCATCCAAACCACCACCCTTGGACGCAAAAACTGCAGGATGAATGGAACGCCACAACCGGGCTGAAAGAAACACTAAGGGCACATCAATAAAAGCCACAATGCCCACCACCGCGCGAATATTAGCATTACGTGCTTTAGACATATCTAAGCCGCGCAACACCAAATAGCCGGTATACACAAACCACATAATAAGCGCCGTGGTAAGGCGCGGATCCCACGTCCACCAAACGCCCCACGAATGGCGCGCCCAAATGGAACCTGTAACAATGGCCAAAGCCGAGCACAACACACCCACTTCAGCACTGGCTTTGGCCAGCGCATCCCACTTAGGAGAGCGTGTTTTTAAGTAGGCAATGGAGGCCACAAAGACCACAAAAAAGCTCATGAAAGCCCACCAAGCCAAGGGCAAATGAATATAAAAAATCTTCTGCACAAGGCCCATATGCGCCTCAATGGGAGCATACACATAAATAAACCATTGGCTCACTGCCATGGCTAAAGCGCCCATGAGGGCTAATATTGCCATAAGGGGCATTTATTCCTCCCCCGCGTAAATATAATCAAAAAGTAGTAAACCCGCACCTAAGAACAAAGCATCAAAAGCCATGGCTACACCTAGCCAACTTTCTACGCCTTCAGGTACAACCTCAGCAAAGCCCCCTGCCCCCACACGAATACCTGCCAAAAGCAAAGGCACTAGGAGAGGGAAAAGGATAATACTTAACAAAGATTCTCTGGCTGCTTGCCCTTGAGACAAAGCCCCAAGTAAAGAACCAGAAGCTGCCATGCCTATATCCACCAAAATAATAGCCAAAAGAGCTTGTGGCCATAGGGACGAAATGCTTTGCCCCAAAAACACTATGGACGCCGGTAAAAATACCATTTGCGCCGCTAAAATAAGCACTAAGCCTGTAATAGCCTTACTTATCCACACCACATACAAAGGTTGCGGTGCAAGCAAAAGCCCTTGCCGTGCATTATTTACTTCTTCTATGCCGTAGAGCATATTAAACACAAGAACCTGACAAAAGGCTGATGCCAACCAAAAAATAGCCGCCGCTCCTTGCGCAGACATGGTGGTACCCACCTCTTGCGAAAGGCTAAATACAAAAAGTAAAAGTAAGCCTAGCAACAAAGCTTGTATGAGTCCATGCCCTCGCGCCAAGCGCATATCCTTGCGTACTAAAGCCACTATGGCGCTTAACATACAAGTTCCTTTGGCTGCGTATTTTCCGCACGCAAGCGTGCTTTTTCTATATGCCATATACCATCGGCCATGGGGGCATCGTTATGCAAATCATGGCTAATCCACACAATGGCAGCCCCTTGCTCCTTAGCATTTTGCACAGAAGTACGCAGCAGTTGTGCTGAGCGCACATCAAGCCCCGTGCTGGGCTCATCTAAAAGCCAAAGCTTAGGCTGTAAAAGCAAAATGCGGGCAAGGTTTAACCTTTGTGCCATACCGCGAGAAAAAACTCCGGCTTTTACGTCAGCAAAGGATAAAAGATCCACCTGCCTAAGCACAGACTCTAACTTTTCGCGAGTGTGAACACTACGCGGCAAGCCATACATATTGGCCCAAAAAAGCAAGTTTTCTCTCGCTGTCAATGCTGGATATACAAAGGTAGCGTGGCCCAAATATCCAAGCTCTCCTTCTTCTACCTTTAAAGCCACTTTGCCAAAGCTTGGTTTGGCAAGGCCTGCCATAATGCGCAATAAGGTAGATTTCCCTGCCCCATTGGCGCCGGTAAGTAAATGTATGGTGCCTGAACCTAAAGCCAGCTGTACATCTTTTAAAATGCAACGCTGCCCAAAAAATTTGGTCACCTTATGAAGTTCAAGCACCATAGCCATAACAAACCCTTACTTTACATGAGCATCAGCATTTTCAGCAGAGTCAATATCTTCATCTATATCAGGCACCTTACTACGCATGCGACGACGTAAACCTAAAAGAGGGAAGAGACACATAAGCGTTCCACCAATCCATAGCCAGTTAACTAAGGGGTTTATGCTTATGCGTATGGTGGCTCTATTTGCCGTGTCTATGCCCAGTAAAGATGCATAAAACTCATTACCAAGGCTAAAAATGGTGCCTACTTCAGAGAATTTCATGCCACTGAAGTTATTATAAATCCGCATCTGAGGCGCAAGAACACCCTGTAAGACTGCTGCATCGTCAGTCACTTGAATGCGTGCTTCAAGATAATCATATGTCTTGGTGCGCCCTTCAGCCACATCCACAAGGCCTATGGTGTAGTCGCCCACCTGTGCAGACTCACCCTTGGTCAATAATACGTCTTTTTCTACCTTATAAGGGCCGGAAAAAGCTACACCTATGACAATCATAAGCAAACCAAGGTGTACACCATGTGCAGCCAAAGCGTTCATCTGACTACGTACAGATTTTTCTGCCACCAGCATACCCAAGGAAGCCAAGGCCGCCACCGAAGCCGCCGTAGCCACAAAGGCTGTAGGCTGACGATAATCCGCCACCCAAAGGGCCACAGCAGTACCGGCAAACACAGCCAGCACAACCATAAGCTTTTTCATATTGCGCACGCCGCCATTCCAACCAAGCCATGGGCAGAAGGAGAAAATAGCCGCAATGAGTGCAAAAAGTGGCAAGCACACTTTATTATAGAAGTTAGCATCAAGGCCTTGCGATTGCGCAGACCACAGCTTACTGATGATGGGCCACAATGTGCCTAAGCAGATTATGATGGAAAGCATGATAAGCACCCATGCCGTCACCACTAACATACCTTCACGGCTATCAATACCCACCAAAGTCTTGCGGCTATTATAGCCCACAAAGGATATGATGGCGCACAAAAGAGTGCTGGCAATGATGAAAATGAGCAAAGGCGTGCCCACGCCGCCATCTCCAAAGGCGTGAACCGATTGTACCACACCACTACGCACTAGGTAGGTGGCAAAAAATGCCGATACAGTGGTTAACGCCATAAGGAAGACGTTTACACGACCAAGCTTACCGCGGCGCACCTGAATAATAGTGGTGTGTAAAGCTGCAGTACCTAAAAGCCATGGTATAATGGAAGCATTTTCCACAGGGTCCCATGCCCAATATCCACCCCAGCCTAGCTCCATATAAGCCCACCAAGCGCCCAAAATAATGCCGGCAGTTAAGAAAAGCCAAGCCCAAAGGGTAAAGGGACGTGCCACTACAACCCAAGAGCCTTCCACTTCCTCATTGTCGGAAAGGCATTGCGCCAAAGCCAAACAACCGGGAATAACAAAGCCCCCATACCCCCAAAAAAGTAAGGGTGGGTGAAAAATCATACCAGGGTTTTGTAAAAGCGGGTTTAAGCCTCTACCATCTGCCGGTGCTGGCGTTTGCATGGTGAAAGGATTGCTCCAGCCTGTGAGCAAAAGGGCAAAGAACGCCATAATGGCCAAGAAGAATATCCAAAACCATAAACGAGTTTCTTCGGTAAGGTTTTTATACGCTGGTGTGAAAGAAAATGCCGTACCTGCCACCGCCACAGAAAGAGCCCAAAAGAGTAAAGAGCCCGGCTGCCCAGCCCAAAAGGCGGTAAGACGATAAAAAGTTGGCAAAAGCTTATCTGTATAACTGGCTACATATACCAGTGAAAAGTCATTCCAGTACAGCGCGTGCAAAAGCAAGGCAGAAGCCAACAGCAAGGCTAAGGTCATGAGCGCTTGGCCTTTTTCAATAAGCCCCAATGCGCTGGATCGCCCTTGCATAAGCTGCATAATGGCAAGGCCTGCACCGCCAAGGCTAATAAGTAAAGCCACAATGAGCATGGCATAAGCAAATATATACATAATTACCTCAAATAAAATATTTTTATATCAACACCAAAGAACCTAAAAAACTTTACTCCTTACTTCCATAACTGCCCAATGACCGCACCACATCCCCGTGCAAGGGCATACTTATAGGCACTGCTAAACAGGGCACAACCTTACACATGCAAAAATCAGCAGGTGTGGCCTTGTCATTGGTTTGAAGTTTTCACAGAAAACTTCGTATATTTAGGAAGCAAAAAGAGCAAAAAGAGAAAGCATGCTTAAGCACCACTTTCTCTTTTTCTTATGTTTTCGTACGATTTTCTTTTTCGTACTTTGAAGGACATTTGGTCATAAGAGTTTTAGCGGCAAAAACGCCATCTTGGGTTAGTCCGCCCTCAATGATAACTTCTGCACCGGCCTTAAAGGTATCCGGCACAGCGCCGCGATAGCGTACCATGAGTGTTTTTTGGGTATTTTCCGCATCGACCAAGCGAAAGTCAACGCCGGGCCCTTCCGTGGCATTGATAATATCATCAGCGCTCACAGTGCCAAAAAGGCGAGCTGCCTTAAGCTTTGAACTGTCTGCAGCCAAAGCTTCCGACACATTCAAAAAATACACACTATTTTCTGATAGGCCGGAATATACCAAATACCCCGCCCCGCTCAAGAAAAGCAGCAGCGCTACCACATACACAGGTGTAGAATTTTTTTTTGCCATAGTGTTAATTCCTAGACGTTTGATAGCTTAAAGGTATTCTACTTCTCGACATTTAGCAAGATAAGAATTTTTCCTATTAAGCTTTTTGTTTGCTTTTTGTTGCCGCTTCACGACGCGTCCTTGCAAGCTCTTGCAAGTCAACCACAGCGTCGCTTTCGTCCACAATCTCACGTCCTAAAATTTCCTCTAACACATCCTCAAGTGAAACCACGCCTGCCAATCCGCCGTATTCATCAAGTACAACGAACAAATGCGTGCGTGAATTTAAAAAAGCTTGTAACAATTTGTCTAGCGTTTGGCTTTCTTGTACAAAATGCACAGGTTGCATAATGTCTGCCAAAGTGCAGGACGTACCATTACACTTTTCAGCATTGGCTATATATTTAGCCAAATTGCGCCGCTCTACAATACCTACTATATCCTCATTGTGTTCAGAATACACAGGTATACGGCTAAAGTGCCAAATATCAGGTACTTTGCTAGCTTCATGTAAGGCTGTATCAGCCGACAATGAAAACACTACCGTTCTTGGCGTCATAATATCCCAAGTGCGTTTACGCTCAAGGCTCAGCACATTGGCAATGGTTTTTTCTGCATAAGGCTGAATCATACCTGCCTTACGCGATAGAGAAGTTACTGCGCGAATATCATCTTCTGACATTTGCGGCCCGCCCGCAGAAGGCGAAAACAAGCGCGTAATACACGAAGAAAGCCAAATAATGGGCGATAAAAGCTTGGTAATACCGTACAAAGGACGCGCTAAAACCGTAGACACAGGGTTTGCGTACAGCACGCCCAAGGTTTTGGGAATAATTTCACCAAATATAAGAATCAAACATGTAAATATGGCCGCAAACACGCCCATATAAATGGAATCAAAAACCGAAGAAAAAGCAGCCCCGGCCACAGCAGAGCCGGCAGTGTTTGCCACTGTATTTAACGTAAGTACTGCAGCAATGGGCTTTTCCACTTGTGAGCGCATAAGAAAAAGCAACTCACCGGAAATTTTCCCTTTTTTACGTAAGTCCTCAATATGCGCCCAAGATACCGAATACAACATGGTTTCTGTAAGCGAGCAAATGGCAGATATTATAAGCGCTGCCGCCACAGCCAGCACAAGTGTAAGCATTTTATATTCCTATTCTTACACGCAAGATGTGCCTTAAAGCTACGTTTCTTGCGTATAAAATCCCTGTAAATAACTCTTCATGTAAAAGCGATAATGCAAAAACTTACACATCTCACAAGAACATTGACACAGGAAAAAAAGGTTAAAGTTTCATTAAATACCGATAAATACTATGTAAGCAGCTTTTAAACTACTTTTACTGGTTGGCAACAATAGCCCACCTATACTTCAAAAAATCCGCACAATGAGTTGTGCAGAATCTTTATATACCGTGCTTTTAGATGTAATGCAATGAACTTTTACTGCTTTTTTCGGATTTTACCCAAATAGGCTAGGGGCTCCATGTAAAAATGACAATATAGAGCAAATAGAGCCTGCTTTTACATGACTCATTTTCACCATTAAGAGCAAAAAAAAGCTAAAAAAAGAATATTTCCTAAATAAAAATTATTTCCCATGGGCCCACAATTGACTCGCCCTCAAAGCCCATGCTATTGAGCAGAACCTGTACACTAGCGTACTGCGTTATTGTACGCCGAATACTCCATAATAGAGCATGTGCTAAATTATAAAATTCGTTCCCATACATTAAGATAAACAAAAAATGAGCCTTCAAATTTTATGCGTAACACATCTTTTACCACCAAGCCTTTTCCGCAGCTTTTTTTTCTTACATACGCATTATTCATAGCCCTATATTTACCAAACATAGTAAGTGCAAAACAACCAAGCTCCACCACTCAAACAGCTACAATAAAACAACATATACCAGACAAGAGCCCTGAGCAAGACCGCGCCGAGCTTGATGCTCTGCAGCATGATGCCTTCCTTTATATGTGGGAGCACAGCCACCCTGTTTCCGGCTTGGTATACGAAGCCACCTTTAACTGGGAAGTGACCCCCGTGGCCACAGGTGCCACCGGCTTTGGCATTGCCGCGCTCATAACAGCAGTGGATCGTGGCTGGATATCGCGCGACGCAGCCATGCACCGTCTTATGAAAATCGTACTTTTTTTGCGCGATAAAACAGATCGCAAAGCCCTGCACGGAGCTTTCCCCCACTGGCTTAACGGCGAAACAGGGGCTACTTTACCTTTTAGTGATACCGATACCGGTGCAGACCTTGTAGAGACCGCCCTACTCATGCAAGGCTTATTACTGGCACGTCAATACTTCAACGGCCCCGCTGTAGAGGCAGATATGCGCGCTGCCATTACAGAAATTTGGCAGGATATTGATTGGCAATGGTTTACCAACAATGAAGAAAATGGCTTATACTGGCATTGGACACCGCAAAAGGGCTTTGCCCACAGCCACAGAATTTTAGGAAATAATGAATGCCTTATTGTGTATGTCATGGCCATGGCATCCCCTACGCACCCCATTAGCCGCAAAAGTTATGATTACTGGACCTCAGGCAAGGGCTATCAACCCAAAACCGTGTACGGGTATCGTATGCAAGCCAGCCTGCCCGGCGCAGGGCCACTTTTTTTAGCTCAATATTCCTTCATAGGCTTAGACCCACGGCGCATGGCGGATGCCTTTGTTACTGAAGGCTATTTTGTGCGCAATACTAAACATACGTTGAGTAATCGCGGGTATAGTTTACTCACTGCGCATAAAGCACAGCGTTACTCTGAACGTTATTGGGGCCTTACAGCAAGCAAAGTGCGTAATGGTTATGCTGCCAATGAACCCAGAAAGGACAGCGCAACAGTAGCCCCCACAGCAGCGCTCAGCTCTTTACCTTATACGCCGCACTATTCTTTGCAGGTGCTCAATGCCTTGCAAGATGAATATAAAGAAAAAATGTGGGGTCGCTGGGGCCCTTATGACGCCTTTAGCTTGCGTTATAACTGGTACAGCAAGGACTATTTAGCCATAAACCAACTCCCCATGGTAAGCATGGCAGAAAACTATCGCACAGGCCTGTTTTGGCAACTATTTATGCAAGATACTGATATCATGCGTGGGTTACAATTAGCCGGCATTCACGAACCCAAGCACAAGGAAGGCTTTCCTGAAGTGGTGCCCATGCTCAAGTGGAAACCGCAAAAATACTATGCTGATGCTTACGATATACGCCGCCATGCAGACACAGGGCTTTACCATGTGCCCTTATGGTCTCACAGTGCAGGCCAAAGCACCCTGCGCTTAAGCCGCTTAAGCAAGGACAATGATGAAGTTTTACTCCAGCAAAGCTTAGCCACGGTACAAGGCAGAAATGAATTTCGCTTTGCGCAACCCGCTGCCCCCGGCCCGCAAGTATATACACTGACCTTGCTCTTGCCCAGCGGTACAGAACACACGCTCCTTTTACGTCTACACTAAGTCCATGAGGCCCTCATGTTTACCAAAAATTCTCCCTTCACACGAGCATCAGCCATGGCAAAGATTCTTATTTGTTTTTTTGTTATAACTTTATTCTTTACAGGAGCTGAAGCCCACAGCGCCAAGCATCAGCAAGAGTTTAGCTTTGAAACCGTAAAAAGCATGGCAAAGGCCCTTGCCCTTACGACGTATACAGCCCCGGACGAAACCTTGCCACAGGCCTTTAGGGATCTTGACCAAGAAGAATGGTCCGCCATTGACCACAAGGAAACAGAGCAGCTTTGGCTTAAAGACCAACTCTCCTTTAGAGTACAGTTATTACCGCCGGGCCATATTTTACAGCACCCCCTAAAGCTTTCCGTCATCGAAAAGGGAAAAAGCACTAAAGTAGCCGTGCATAAAGATATGTTTCGTATTGAAGATGAGGATGTTTTAGAAGATTTACCCCAAGAGTTTCACATTGGCGGTATACAAATTCTCTTCCCCTTGCACAGCCCATATGCCTATGACCCCATAGCCACTTTTGTGGGCGCCACCTTTTTCCGCGCTTTTGGCAAACAGGCTCAAGCCGGTGTTTTTGCACGCGGCATTACCTTGAATACCGCCTTGCACGAAGGCGAGGAATTTCCCCATTTCAGCCATATTTGGTTAGAGAAACCTGCAGTACATGAAAAAACACTGCGCATCTATGCCCTCATGGATGCACCTAGCATGACGGGGGCTTTTTCCTTAACGCTGAGCCCTGCCACAACCACGGTTATGGATGTGCATTGTGTACTCTTTCCGCGCGGGGAGGAAAATACTCTACGCAAAGTGGGTATAGCCCCCCTAACAAGTATGTTTTACTTTGCGCAAAACAATGGCAACCCTCAAGGCAAAGACAAGGCCAGTGCGCACAGTTCTAACGGTTTCTTGTACCTTGATGCGCATAAAAAGTGGCATTGGCGCCCGCTGACCAATCCACAACGTTTAAATATTACCACCATAGAAAATACTAACCCCTTGGGCTTTGGTCTGCTGCAAAGAGATCTTGAGCCCGCTCATTACTCCCCTACGGGACAACACCTTGCCAAGCAAACATCCTTATGGGTCACCCCTAAAGGCACATGGGGACGCGGGCATTTAGAGCTTATAGAAATACCCACTCGCAGTGATAAGCATAACAATATTGCCTTATTTTGGGTTCCTGAAAATGTGCATGCCCATGAAGCGCAACACGCTACCCCGCAAAGCCCTTTGCAGGTAGAAACCTCCTATGCCTATACGCTGTACTGGACACCAGCAGGCGCCACACCGCATATTTTAGGCAAGGTAGTAAGCACGCGTGAAATACGTGACGATGGTAAAGCATCCTGCACTTTTTGGGTAGATTTTGACAGCCCTTCCATGCAAGAGTTACCTGCACATATGGGATTGGCAAGCGTGCTTGAGCTACCAGATAATGTAGAATTATTACACAAAAAGTTAGAAAAAAATACCGATACCGGAGGTTGGCGGCTTATCTTTAGTGTGAAACTGCCAGAGCCTGAAAATATTGTGCAAACGCTTATTCCCTCGCGCACACTTAGCGCCATGGATTTTAAGGCCTATCTCACACGCGGCGAAAATTTGCCCCAAGCCATTACAGAAATTTGGCATTACAGCATGGCTCAGTAAAGGATTAATAAAGCATGAATACTTCTTTTACTTCAGCGCAGTATGAAGCGCGCAACCGACTTTTACTCTACACACGCGGCATAGATATTTCACCAAAGCAAAGCGTAGCGCTGGCCTTTGAAAGCATGCAAATAACAGAAGAAAAAGAAGCCAAACTCTTATCTGGCACAGAGAACAGTGACACAGGCAACACGGATTCTACGCACACATGCCCCACTAAACTCACGCATATGCAACGCACCATGGGCACCTTGCAAGAGCTTTTGCACGAAAAGCATATTCCTTTACAAATATGCGCCGCACAAGGCCAACCCTTACAAAGTACGCCGCCCATACAGCGCGCCTGTATGGTATCCGAACCTTTAGAACGTAATGTTTTTGCCTATATTTACCAAAGCTTACACCAGTGGTTGCAGAAAAAGCGCAAAAAAAATGTAACCTGCGCCACAAGAACAGAACAGAGCCCAAAAGCTTCCCCCCAAAGCAAAGCCCCTTGGGAAGCGCATGTGGCCAAACGCCGTTTTGTGCTCATGCTTTTAACAGTGCTGCCTTCTCTTTTGGCCGGCCTTGCCTTATATTCTCTTTTTTCCGAAACTACTTGGAAGCCTTTACTTATTATTTCCAGTGCCTTATTTACTATTTTATTTTACTGGATTTCCGTGGGTTTTTGGAATTTCATGGCTGGATTTGCTACTGTTTTTCGTAAAGTAGACGGCTTTTCCTTTACCAATAATGTACCGGAAGATACCCCTCTGCCCACAGACACACGCACAGCCTTGCTCTTTCCCATTTATAATGAAGACGCCCAAACCGTATGCGCAGGTATTAAAACCGTATGGCAGGCTTTACGCGAACAAAATATGGAAAAGCATTTCGATATTTTTATCTTAAGTGACTCTACCAAGGCAGACGCGTGGGCCAATGAAGAAAAAGCGTGGCATGAATTATGTCAAAGCGAAGACGCGCACCAGCACATTTTTTACCGCCACAGAAAAATGAATTTAAAAAGAAAAAGTGGTAATATTGCTGATTTTTGCCGCCGTTGGGGTAAAAAATACCGCTATATGATTATTTTTGATGCCGATAGCCTTATGTCGGCGCAGAGCCTTAAACGCTTGGTGCAAATCATGGAGCATCATCCCAGCATTGGTATTGTGCAATCATTACCTAAGGTTATAAAAAGCCAATCACTACTGGCGCGCGTGCAACAATTTGCCAACCATCTGTACGGCCCCATATTTGCCGCAGGGCTCAACTACTGGCGCCTTGGTAATACGCAATATTGGGGGCATAATGCCATTATTCGCGTGCAGCCCTTTATGCAGCACTGCCAACTGCCAAAACTGCCCGGCAGAGCGCCCTTGGGCGGTGAAATTTTAAGCCACGACTTTGTGGAATCTGCCCTCATGCGCCGTGCAGGCTATGGCGTGTGGCTTGCGTACGATGTGGACGGCTCTTACGAACAAGCCCCCCCCAGCCTCATAGATGAGCTCATACGTGATCGACGCTGGTGCCAAGGGAATTTACAGCACAGCCGCCTCATTTTCACGCGCGGCTTTTTCCCCACGCATAGGGCTCTTTTTGCCAATGGCATAATGTCCTATGTATCTGCTTTATTATGGTTACTTTTTCTGCTTACAAGCTCAGCTCAAGTTATTATGGAGCTGTTCATGGTTCCGGAGTATTTTCCTTCTGAGGTAAGCCTCTTACCCAGCTGGCCACAATATTTCCCCCATTGGCTCTTAACCCTGCTCACCTGCACAGCAGCTTTGCTATTTTTGCCCAAACTATGCGTCATTGCCTTGGTGCAGCTTAAGGGCGGGGCTCAAGCCTTTGGCGGCTTTATACGTATGAGCCTTAGCGTTGTAGGCGAAGTTATAGTATCTACCTTCCTCGCCCCTGTACGCATGCTTTTTCACAGCTCCTTTGTTATTACTTCTTTACTAGGGCGCATAGTAAGCTGGAACACGCAAAACCGTGGCGATGCCGGAACTTCCTGGGGCGCAGCTCTTTCTTTTCATTGGTGGGGTAGTGTTTTGGGCGGCATTTGGGGCTGGTTTATGTATCTTGTTAATCCAGAAATTTTCATTTGGTTTTCCCCAGTGGCCATGGGCTTACTTTTCTCTGTGCCTCTTTCGGTATGGACTAGCAAGGTGTCTCTAGGTAAATGGACTCAAAAAATAGGCCTCTTCCTCACACCGCCAGAAACACAACCCAGTACAGAATTACAAACATTAGAGAAAAATCTTGAAGTCAGCAATGCCTATAACCCCTTGCATATTCCTTTACAAGTGCCAGATAATGTAGGTTTTATACATACTGTTGTCATACATGCGCAGCTTTCTTTGCACATGTCTTTAAATGCTCCCCGTAAGCCCCTGTTACCCTACCACCAAGGCCTCATAGCCAAGGCTTTAGAAAAAGGCCCACAAGGGCTTAGCAATGGCGAAAAAAATGCCTTGCTTCACAATACACAAGCCTTGCACGCCTTACATTTGCAAATATGGGGTGCAGAAAGCCACAAGGCCGCTTTATGGGGTATATACAGTAAATAAACGAAGCTAAAAATGTAAATTCCTGCTTCTTTAGCGCATAAAGTAAAAGGCGAGCCTTACTACAAGGCTCGCCTAAAAAACTTACATGATTTTTTCGTACTTATACTTATACTTTTCCGGCTTTGCTGGTGTAGTATCTTGCTTTGCACTACTACAACCTGCCACCATCACTAAACACAAAAAAAGAAAGACCATTTTCACTTTCATACTCTCTCCTTCATGTAGATGTTTATCATGCAAAGTCACTATAAATGCATCTTAAGCAAAGGTCTAGCAAGGTAAAGCTATTTTCTGCGTCTTACGCTTACACAATAAAAAAAGCGAGCACCTCACAGCACTCGCTTATACATTTTTAAAATATTACCCTATTATTCGCTCTCTACTTGCGTAGCTTCTTCTGTGCTTTTTTCTTGTGCTGTGGGGCTAGGCGCATTTTCTATTTCTACTTCTGTGCCGTCTTTGTGCACTTGCTTGCCCTGATGAATAAGATATTGCGCCACTGCACCGCTATCGGCTTGTGGAATTTGCATACCCACACGTTTTTCGCGGTTTACCAAAATGGGGCCCACAAGGTTAAGGCTGGTTTCTTCCGGCTTACCTTCAGGAATGGACACTGTGACAAGCACAGCCACATTATCACGCTCTTCATCTTTAAGGCGTAAAAGTTTTTGCTCTGCATCACCCACCTTTACCTTATAATCTTCCAAAAAGGTATACGGGTCAGCAACCAAAAGGCCCACATGAGCTTTATCCATACTTTGTAGTACAAGAAAAGGCGTATCTGCATGAATTTGCAGTAAAATAAATTCGTGCATGCCCTCAAAACCTGCAAGACCCCGTGGAAAATAAATAACTTTATCTGTATCCACGGTGCGCAAACCGAGGCGGGTCTGTATTTCTACTTCGTTTTTTCTTGCCATAAGCTTGTCACCAATAAAAGATCTTCGGTACGGGTTTCTAAAGCGAGACGATTCTCTTCCGTCACACGCAAGTACACTTCTTCCCTATAAACGGTTACATCATCGGGCACATCAATGCCAAGCTTCACCTGCTTACCTTGCAGGCTGAGCACTTTAATGCGTATATCTTCCCCAATATAAATACTTTCGTTGGGGCGACGTGTAAGTATAAGCATAACAAACCAGCTTTTTATATTCCCAAGGTTAGTAAATTAAATATATTTTGTTAAGTTATTTTGTAAAATCATAGAAGAAGACTTAAGCACAGTGGTGTAAGCCAACTCATCTTTGGCAAGTTGATTTAAAAGCTCTGTCAAGTCGATATCTTCTGTATAACTCAAGCGCTCTTGTTGGTCCAGCTTTTCCGTACTAAGCATGCTGGCAGCCAAATCAAGGCGATTTTCAAGCCCGCCCACACGTGCCTCATGCGTAAGCATACCTTCCAGTGCAGCCTTAATTTCCACTTGGGCTTCAGCTATGCCATTGGATTCATTATTTTCACAAAAAGCGATAAGCTGCCCTACCGACTCAAATATATTTGTTCCTTCCACCACTTGACCATTGTACATGCCACCAAAAATATCTTTACCCACTTGGTTTACCGGTATGTACGTATTTTCCATAACTTCATACCCAAGCTCAGCTCTATCTGGGTGCACAGTCATTTGCGTATTGGCTGCTAACGTGGTGGTACCGCCCACTGTGGTTTCTAAGGACAAAAAACCACCAGGAATAGTCAATGTGGCAGAGCCTGTGGTGGGGTCCGGCACTTGCGCTATGCTAGAAATCCACGTCATACCGCCATCAATGCTGTAGGAATACTTCACATCGGACCCAGCAAGAGCTAAGTCAGCCTCAGCATCAAGACGCACTACGGTATTTTGCGAAAAAATACCTTGCGCATTAAGTTGCACATCACTGGGGCCGTTGAGCATATCCACACGGCGCGGTTGTATATCTACACTAAAATCTGCTGGCAGCGCGCCTGTGGTGGCGTTTTCTGTATTTAGCTCAATGAAGCCAGCCTTACCGTCGGCATTGGTAAAGGGCAACTGCACAACCTTAGTGGCAGGATTAGGCACTGTAGCTGTTGTATCTGTCCAGCTAGTGCCTCCGTCAGTGCTATAACGATAGATTACTGTGGAGCCAGGAGCGTGTAAATCCGCCGCTGCGTCGAACTCTAAAAGGACATTATCTTCAATTTCAGCATGCACTTCTGTACTCAGACCGGGGACGCCGTTTTGTACCGCACCATAAGCGCTTTGATCGCTATCGTCACCATTATAAATGGCTGTAGGGTATAAGGTTAAGAAAGTACCATCAGTGGTATCCACAGGGTCCACTTGCGTAGCACCGGTTACTGTGGTGCCTGGGCGCATATTCACTTCCACACCATTTACAGCAATAGTACTTTGACCGGCGGGCAAGGTAGCGTCCGTCCATGTTCTTCCGCCATCCTTGGTCCATTGATAATTTAACGCATCTGTACCTACGGTGCCGGAATCTAAAAAGCGCAACGACATGGAAGCATCGGCCATACCGGTAACGGTTGTGCCTGCTGTATCAAAATTTTCATCGTGGGTATGCACACCAAGACCTTGCTCAAAAGCATTCTCAGTATAATTATGCCCACCAAAAATGGAATTACCTTCAAATGCCGTATTGGAAAGGTTTAGCAATTGCCCAAAAAGCTGTGTGAGCTGCGTGGCAATCTGATCTCTATTTTCGTCAGACATGGTGCCTGTGGAAGCTTGTCTTGCCAATTCTTCAATCTTAATAAGCGTGGCGCTCACTTCTTGCAAAGTAGCATCTGTAAGCCCAAGCCAGCCTTGCGCCGTGCTCAAGTTCTTTTCGTATTGCTCAGTAGATTGTATTTCAGCACGAGAGTTCAACACAAGGGCCATGCCAGCAGGATCATCCGAGGGCTTATTAATTTTCTTTTGTGTACCACCCTGAATGTTGGTTTCCATATAGTTGGCCAAACTTGTCTGCATATGCCGCAAGTTGGTGTCATAAATCATACTATTACTAACGCGCATAAGCCCCCCCTACTGCTTTAAACCAAGTAAGGTTTCCAGCATTTGATCTGCTGTGGTAATAAGCTTGGCAGCTGCTGTATAGGCATGCTGATACTTAATAAGATTGGCCATTTCTTCGTCAAGGTTAACGCCAGAAACAGCTTGCTGTTGGTTGCTTAAATCATTGGCCAAAGCTTCGTTATACTCGGCATTGGTTTGTGCTGTGCGGGAATCGGCACCCACACGAGAAACCAAGGTGCTGTACGACTCAGCAATGGTTTGCTGGCCTGAAGTACGCCAAGGGGTGTTTACATCCACCTTCTTGGTAAGTAAGTCACCAATGTCATTGGCAAGTCCGTTATCACCTTCAAAAAGTTGATCATCACCGTTCACATAACCGGCATTAATACGTGTTAAGTTGGTGGCAATGTTTTCGTTGACGGCGATATCAGTGGCATTATCTCCCTTAAAGAAGGTATTTACGCCAAGGGCAGCCATAAGACCTGTAGTATCTTGACCAATGGCTATATCCACACCGCTTTGCGCCGATCTAATGGTTAATTTGCCATCATGTATTTCAGCTTCAAGCTTGCCGGCAAATTCGGCATTAATATTATCACGCACATCTTCAAGGCTATCAGTGGCAGGGTCAAATTGAAGATTAAACTTTTCTAAATGCGCATCATCCTCGGCGCTATACAAGTGCATAGTTATGGTGCCGGCAGATAAGCGATCAAAAAAGGCGCCGCCACTTTGCGGTGTACCTAAGGGCACATTGGTATAATCAACTCTTTCAGTGCCGTTATACTCATTGGTAAAATCAAGGCCTTCACCTTGGCTGTGCAAGCGGTTCACTTCCCAAATGAGCGCTTCGGCCATGGCGTTGAGCTCATCTTCATAACGACCAATGTGGTCATCGCGTACGGCAAAGTGCGCCGTAATGGAACCGCCGCCTAGGCGTTGCTCATTGGTGGTACCGTCAAAATATGTTTGCGGCGTCATATTAATGGGACCGCGTGTGGGCTCAATCCAATACACGCCTTCCTTAGGAACGATGGTAAAACGGTCATCGGTAGTAAAATTGTCGGTTTCAGAAAAAGAAATCTTCAAATCGTGCACTTGCACAGGATCTACCAAACCATCACCGTCATTGTCAGTCACTTCAAAAACTTGTTGCGAACCATCATCATTTTTAAGCCATGTTTGACCACCATCTAAGGATACACGATAGGTGGGATTGGTACCGGAACCCACAGCACCAGCAGTGCCACCAGAAAGCATTTCAATGGTGTATTCATGCGCGTCGGTGCCGTCAAAAATAACATTACCTTCGTATTCTGAATTGGGAATGAGGTCATTTTCTGCGCGGGCGCTGAGCACCTGAAATTCTGAAGTAGTATCACCTTGCACCAAGGGCATACCCGTGGCGGTGCGTACCACAAATTCATCATCATGGGTGTATTCTGTGGTAATATCAATATAGGTGGCCAGCTCGCGCACGGCTGTATCGCGCTTATCTAAAAGATCGTTGGCATTGCTCACACCATCAATGGTATTGGCGGTAATTTGCTTATTTAAATCAGCAATCGTCTGTATAAGCTCATTGGTACGCTCCACATCCACCTGAATATTGGCATCCATTTGCTGACGAATTTGATTCAAATCATCCATGGTGTCATTCATAAGCAAGCCAAGGTTCTGCGATAAGGTCACAAGGTTTTGTCTTGTGGCATCATCATCAGGACGCAGGGCCAAATCTTCCCAGGCGCCAAAAAAGGCAGAAAGGGCGTCACTAATACCTGTGCGATTGGCTTCGTTAAAAATACTTTCTACGGAGCTTAGGGTAGCTTCTTGTTCTGCCCAGCGCGACGCTTCGGAAGATTTATCTAAGAAAGAAACTTCCACAAATTGGTCAAAGTAGCGCAGCACCTGCACAGCGTCCACGCCCATGCCTTGCGCGCCTGGCTTGGCATTTAAGGCAAAAGCATCTTCTAACTGTACATATTGACGGGAATAGCCAGGGGTATCCACATTGGCAATGTTATTACCTGTGGTAGCAATGGTAGCCTGTTGCGCATTTAACGCCGATTGGCCAATATTAAATAAGGAGTTAATACCCATTACAACCTCCCTGAAATAAGAGCCGCTTGCGGTCTTCGTCTACCCATGGAGCCACGCCTACCGTAAGTAAGCCCGTCCTTTGGAGTAATTTGCGAATGCAGCTCTTGCATAATACGCTGGCTTTGATCAAGTAAAGCTAAGGATAATTGCGCATTACGTGAGGCCATGCGCGCAGCCTTTTGCTCATTGGCATCTATATGCTTATAAAGAGCAAGTAAATTTTCCCCTTGCTCTTCAGGAAGCAAGGTCACGTATACTTTTAATCTGCCGCCATCCAGCATCTCTTTCACGCCAATTTTTTCTACGGCTAACTGACGGATAAGCTCATGGATAGACATTTCCAAAGAAACCACTTCTTGAGTTTCACGCTTACGTAAAAGTGCATATTCTTCTTCGAGCAAATCCACCAAGAGTTGCATGGCTTGCTTTTGTCTTTGTAATGCTTCGTGTATGCGATAGTACATAAGTGCTTCCTTTGACGTTATATTTTCATTTCCCCGCCATATCTAGGGAGGAAAATTCTACCCTTTTTTGCGGTTTACCAAGATGTATTGCAAATTTAGTGCCTAACCTTCATGCAAAACTTTAACTACATCTTGCTT
>CAYJNG010000004.1:0-21569 GCA_964371505.1 uncultured Desulfovibrionaceae bacterium | reverse complement strand
TGTATTGCAAATTTAGTGCCTAACCTTCATGCAAAACTTTAACTACATCTTGCTTACGTGCTTATCACGCCCTACTTAGTCGATGCTTAAAAACGTTTTTCCACACGTTTTTAAGAAAGGCACGACTACTTAACTTTGCTGCTTAGGTGCGTATGCCGGCGGTACAGTATAAGGAGAGGCGCTAGCCGGAGCCGCTTGAGCAGCGGCGGAGCTCATCTGCAAAGTGGCAGGTGCGCTCACCGGAGCTACAAAAGGCGAGTTAGGCTGCACTATAGAAGGTGCACCCCCCACAGCTGTATGCGCTTGACTTAAAGCGTCTTGTACAGCTTGTTGCGATTGCTGCTGCGCTGTGGGCTGACCCCACGTTTGACCCATTAAACCATTTTGCCCATAAGCTGCCATGTTTGCCTGTTGGGCCTGTTGTGCTGATGCCTTAGCTAACAACTCTTTCAACTGCTCTTCCGCATTGCCCTTACGTTGCCCAGCCGGCACATTGGTGGTGTAACGCACCACTTGCGGCGCAGAATTAGCCGGCAATACACCGTTTAAAGGTGGTTGATTACCTACTGCAAGTTCAGCCTGTTGCGCACGTTGCGGACCTGTTGTTCCCGTTGCGGTATTAGAGGAAGCCAAGCCTTGCTTAGCTTGCAAGCCTGCAAGAAATTGCTGCACTGAGCTTGCATTTTCAGCACTGTGCTGCGTTGTGCCTGCAGTAGGCACAGCACCATGAACACCCGCTTGAGCTGCAGGCACATTTTCATATAAACCGCTAAATCTTGCGTCACCATGCGTGGCTGCAGTAGAAGTATTTGTTTGTGCATTGGCTTGCACGCCTGTTTGCCATGAAGCCTGTGCTCCACTTTCCATGGAAGCATCAGCCAATAAATCCGGCTGCGCAGTATTTCCTTGAGCATGGGCTAAACCTTTGGGCATGGGCAACAATGGTGCAGCGTGAATTTCAAACCCCTTACTCTTCTGAGCAGCTTCGGCTGTGGTTTTGCTCACATTGACCAAGTTTTCTGACAATTGCTCGTACATCATATCTGCCAAACCTATACCGCCGCTTTTGGCCATATGTTTGGAAAATTCTTGATCATACATGCTTTGCCAAAATTTTTCTTCCTTGCCCACTAAAGGGTTTTCTTGCGGCAAAGTGGCGCGCATTTGTTGCCACATTTTTTGAATAAAAATGGACTCAAAGCTTTCACACGTTTCACGCAATTTGGCGCTTTTTTCTGCATCAGAAAGTTTGCTTTGCCCCAATGCCTTTATTTCACTTTGCTTAAGCTCCATGCTTTGCGTTTGCAATTGCGCAGGAGCATTGGCAGGATTTTGCATAAAATTAAGAGGACTAGACATTAGATAACCTCCAATTGTGCATGTAAAGCACCGGAAACTTGTAAGGTACGCAATATGGAAATAAGATCACGCGGGGTGGCGCCAATGGCATTAAGCCCGTCCACCAATTCTTGTAATGTGGCACCTTCCACCATCATAAGGCGCCTATTTTCTTCGCGCACATTTAATTCTGTTTCAGGAGAAACCACCGTTTGCCCTTGAGAAAAAGGCCCCGGCTGTGAAACTTGTTCCGCTTCTTGCACCGTAATTTGTAAACTACCATGGGCCACGGCTGTTTGCGAAATACGCACATTACGCCCCAGAACCACAGTACCGGTCTTTTCATCTACCACCACTTTTGCCGGTGCATCGGGAGAAACTTCAATATTTTCTATGGAAGCCATGAGCGGCACCAAATTGTTGGTATATTGCGGCGGTACTTGTACAAGAACTGTAGCGGCATCGGTGGCCTTGGAAAAAGGCCCGCCCATGGCATCGTTAACACGCTCAGAAATATTTTGACTGGTGCTAAAGTCCGGCGTACGCAAATTTAAAGTGAGTTTACTTTGGTCATTGAATTGAAAAGGAATGCCACGTTCTATGATGCCTCCACCGGGAATAATACCTACGGTGGTAACGTTTTTTTGCGTGCGTGCAGCGGCGCCCTCAGCGGTAAAGCCGCCAATGGTGAGCGAACCTTGCGCTAAGGCATAAGTTTTGCCATCCACACCTTTTAAGGTGGTTTGTAAAAGTACGCCGCCCAAGAGGGATGTGGCATCACCCACGGAGGAAAGCGTTACATCTATACGCGAGCCCGGCTTGGCAGAAACAGGCATACTGGCCGTAACCATAACTGATGCCACGTTTTTGACTTTTATATCATCTGCTTTAACGCCTATACCCATCTTATCCATCATATTGGCAATGGACGCTTTGGTGAAGGTAGTACCTGTTTTATCCCCCGTGCCAGAAAGACCCACCACAAGGCCGTAACCTATAAGCTGATTGTCACGCTGGCCAGAAAAAGTTGCAATATCCTTAACACGTACAGCGTGCGAAGGCGCGGCAAAAAACAAGAGTAAACCCAAGAAGAAAAGGCTTTGTATAGAGAATTTTTGTAACTTTTTTGTGTGTAAAATGGAGGTCAAAAACATGACGCAATCTCCTTTAGGGTGGTTCCCTAAAGGGGTGTTTGCACAAAGCGTTCCACTTTTATCATTAAAAAACCCCTCACCGTTGCGGCAAGGGGCAAAATAAGTGTCTACAGTAGTTATTGCTATTAGTGTACTGTTTCTGAAGTTTCTGCGGTTTGCGTTGTGGCTGCGTTCATCATTTTAACCGCAATTTCTTTTACGCCGTCCGTTTGACGCCAATGGGCAAAAATATTACGCCATGCGCCAAATTCTAAAAAGCTCTCATCCAATTGCTCTTCGTGTGCGCTAATCCATGTGTTAAACAACTGTAACTCCACATGAAAAGTAACACTATCAAAAATCATAGTGGACATTTCTTTAGGTATAGTTTTACCATCCACTTCCGTAAGCACATGTTCGCATACGGCAGCACGAGAAGAATCAAAGGTTATTTCCTTATTATTTACTGTTTCTGCCAGTAAAGAAAGATGCGGATAAAGCTCTTTAATGCGTGCCATACCTTGCTCCGGCACGTGAATAAATAAACTATCACTGCCTTCTTCTTCGCCAATAAAATAAAAGCGAAGCCAATTTTCAAACATCACAACTTCTAACACTTTTTCAACGTTTTTCACAAAGGTATCTTGTACTTGAGACATGATAATGGCACTCCTTGCTAATATGGGCAGATAAAACCATTTTAATGACACAAAGTTTTATCTTGTCTTTCACTGTAAACTCGCCTCTTGCCTATGTCAATGCTAGGCTGTATTATATGTGCATGATTGATTATGCCAAAAGCTTAAATGAAGCCCAATATGCCGCCGCCACTGCAGATGATGGCGCTGTTCTAGTTATTGCCGGTGCCGGTTCCGGCAAAACGCGTACCATTGTATATCGCCTTGCATGGCTTTATGAGCATGGCGTGGCCCCCACATCCATGCTCTTGCTCACCTTTACACGCAAAGCCGCTCAAGAAATGTTACACCGTGCTTCTTTGCTTTTGGAGCAAGGGCTCAGTGGCGTGCAAGGGGGCACCTTTCACGCTTTTGCTTATGGTGTCTTGCGCCAATACCGCCCCTCATGGCTGGAAGGGCGTCATTTTTCCATTATGGACAGTGCCGACATTGCTTCTGCCATTGCTCATTGTAAAGAATCCCTCTCCCTTGGAAAAGGGGATAGGTCTTTTCCCAAAACACAAACCATTGTGGGCATAATCAGTAAAGCGCGCAATAAAGAAATAAGTATAGAAGAAGTACTGCGCCGCGAATCGCAACATCTTTTGCCCCATTGCGAAGATATTTGCAAAATTGCTACGGCCTATACAGCTTTTAGGCGTACCCACGGCTTGCTTGATTATGACGACTTGCTCTTTGAATTGGAAAACCTTTTGCAAGAATGCGTCATGGGCAAAAGGCCGGAAGTGCAGTACCTGCGTCAGCGCTATCAATATATAATGGTGGACGAATATCAAGATACCAACCTTGTGCAAGCGCGTATTGTACGCCTTTTGGGCTCCAAAGAATTTGGCGGCAGTGGAAATGTTATGGCTGTGGGCGATGATGCGCAGTCCATATACGCTTTTCGCGGCGCCAATGTGAAAAATATTCTGGATTTTCCAGATAATTTTGCGGACACGCAAATTATTCGACTGGAAGAAAATTACCGCTCTACCCAACCCATATTGGACATAGCCAATACCCTTTTAAAAAATGCAGCCCAATCTTACGACAAAAAGCTCTTTACCTCACGCCAAGGCGGCCTTGCTGTAAAGCATATTCAACCTGCCAGCGACAGAAGCCAAGCTGATATGGTAGTAAAGCGTGTTCGTGAGCTTATGCGTGAACAGTTACCGCATGAAATTGCTGTGCTTTTTAGAGCAGGTTTTCACTCCTACGCCATTGAAGCCGCCTTACAAAGAGAAGGTATTGCCTTTCGTAAATACGGTGGCATTCGCTTTTCGGAAGCTTCGCATATTAAAGATATTTTATCCTACGCACGGCTCATTTTAAACCCCTTTGACCTCACAGCCTTTGAGCGCGTGGCTGTTTTACATAAGGGCATTGGCAAAAAAACCATGCAAAAACTGTATACGGTGGCTTGCTCTGGAGATAGTACCGCCACGGAAAAAGCTTTTGCCAAATATCATGATTTTTTAGCAGATATTCGTTGTTTAGATAGGTTACGGGCCATACCCTACACTCCTGCGCAGTACATGGCTGAACTTATAACACAGTATCAACCACGCCTTGAAGCGGAATATCCAGACGATTGGCCACGACGTTTGCAAGGTTTAGAAGAAATTCAACATCTTGCCAATGGCTATACAGATTTAGACCTTTTTATTGCTGACCTTGTGCTGGATTCAAACGATGAAAAAGAAGTGGAAGAGCAATGCATTAGCCTCTCTACCATTCACTCGGCCAAGGGGCTTGAGTGGAATGCTGTACTAATTATTGACCTTGTGGAAGACCGCTTCCCCTCGCGCCATGCCAGTGCAGATTTAGAAAGTTTTGAAGAAGAACGCCGCCTTATGTATGTGGCTTGTACCAGAGCTCGCCAATGCTTAGAGCTCTACGCGCCAAGTACTTTATATATGAAAGGCAGTGGACCTGTGCATGCCAGTCCTAGCCCCTTTATGCGCGAACTTACCAGTGCCAGAGAAAACTTGTGCGAAGAATGGTACGAAAGCTATGGCGGACAATTGCATCAGCGTGGTCAACGCGGAGCATTTGGTTTTGGACATGGCGAAACAGCGCAACGCAAGCCAGTTCGTCTTTTACCACCTACAGAATTTTCTAAACCACATCAATATGATGCGGGAGATTCAACCAATACGCAATCACGCAACAACGACAATGGCCCCTTACCCTTGGGCTATTGCCATCATAAAATTTTTGGACGCGGAAAAATGATTAAATTTGTCTCACCCGACAAATATCAAGTGAATTTTTCTGGTTTTGGATTAAAAACCATTTTGCAGGATTTCTTAACCCCTGAATAGGGTCTAACAGGAAAAGCCCATGAGTACCTTTTCTGAATCCTCCATCTTGGAGCTTTTGGCTACACATTTTCCAGAGCAACACCCCTCCTTACTCTTGGGGCGTGGCGATGATTGTGCTGTTTTACGCGAACAAAATGGCCTTTGTGTAAGCACCGATTTATTTATTGAAGATGTGCACTTTCGTAAAAGCTATTTTAGCCCGCAAGATGTAGGATATAAAGCTTTAGCTGTTAATATCAGTGATTTAGCAGCCATGGGTGTACGGCCTTTAGGCTTTAGCATGGGCCTTGCCATTCCTGCTTCTCTGGATATTGCTTGGCTTAATGACTTTTTTAGCGGTATGGCTTCATTGGCTAAGCGCCATAATATGGCTTTAAGTGGTGGAGATATTTCTCGCTCAGAAAAGATAGTTATTTGCATAACGGTATGGGGAGAGGGCATTAGTCCTAAACAGTTGGGCCATGGTGGACAAAATACTGCCGAAACTACTGCAAATACTTCCTACAATGTGTCTGATAGTACAGGAAAATATCTTACACGCGGCGGCGCCATGCCAGGTGATATATTATTTCTCATAGGGCATGTGGGTCTTGCCCGTATTGGACTGGAAGAGTTGGAAAAAAATGAAAAAATGGCCTTAGAGAAATGGCCTTGTGCATGCGCAGCCCATTTACAACCACAGCCACAAGTGGATGCCGGACTCATTTTAGCTCGCTCTTGCACAAACACGCGCCCGCCCGTACTTATGGACGTTTCTGATGGGCTAGCTAGCGATATACCACGCCTCTTAGGCATGGATAAACATAGTATCTTAGGTGCGCAATTGCTCTTTCCCAAAGCGCTCTTGCATGACGAGGTATTACGCCACGCCGCATTACACAAGCGCAATGCGGTTCAAGAAGCTTGGCTTGGCGGCGAAGATTACGCTCTTTTGGGGGCCTGCGTGCCTACGCTCTTTCCTATTATTCATGCGGCATTACCGCAATTGCGCAGCATAGGCACCGTTACCGATGACGGCATTATGGAACTAAACAGCCAAAGAATGCCTCAAGGAAAAGGCTTTGACCATTTCCATCACCAATATGCTGAATCTAAAAAGTAAATAAGGCGCTATCTTCACGCACAAGACCTTGCGCTATGCCAGCCTCATTGGCAACGTAGGTGCCATTTTGCACTTGGTCACGCAAACTGGCTATTTTTTCTGCACGCCCTGCATCTTGCGTAGAAGCTACACGATTAGCTTCAGCCAAAAGTTTTGCATCGGCAGAAAAAGTAACACTATCTGTTTTAGCTGATGCATTTTCTACTGGCGCAGCTTTTGTTTGTGGTTGTTGCGCTGTGGTGCTTTGTGCTTGAGAAGCTTTATCTGTATGTTGCTGATACACAGACAACGGATTTATTTGTGATGAAATTTGCATATTACTCTCCCTAAAAGGTTTCCCCTGTATGCATGCTAAAAGAACACATATATGACTTGTGGCAAAATATTGCCATGAGGAAAAATATTCACTGTTAAAAATATTTTATAGCTTTCGCGCGAAAACTAAGCAAAAAATATGCCATTATATGGTACTTTCCTCAACGGTGGTGAGAACTATTTTCCACAAAAGGTGCAAGGCCTTCATGTTTTCTTCTTCCGTAAGTGGCATAGGGGCGCTTTCTCCTTGTTCCGGTACACGTAAAAGCCGCAAATGTTCGTCCTGCAAGGGAGACGGGGTAGGGTATTGAAAAAGAACTTTTATACCTAAAGCGGCACTGAGTTTTTTTACAATAATGTCTACCATGGGGTTTTCACTACCGGTGGAGAGAAGCATCTCATATAATTCACGCGCAACACGCTGAATTACCAACTTACGACTAACAAGAGGATCCAATTGTAATCCATTCTCACCTTCTTCCAAACGTAATTTACGGCGATGACGCGCAATACGCCTCGCTGTTAAGAGTTGCAACTCATATTGTTGCAGCATAATACGTGTGTGAAGATTCTTCGTCTGCATGATATTCCCTCAAAAATCATATCGGTAAATATCAAAAAAACTTTAGACTTTGTATAGCATTCATAAAATGTATCATTTTATCTAAAATTCTTACAAAATCACTCATAAATACGAAACTTCGTTAAAACAAAAATCTTGACTCAAAAATATATATTTCACTCAGATGTCAAGTTTACACAAACCAAGGCCAGCACAAAGGGTTATAGCCATTGCCATGCGTAACGCTTCTCTAATATTTTTGCTGGTATGGTGACTAAAAGAGAAAGAAGCACGTATAAAGCAGCCACCAATATCCATATTTCTAAAGATAAAAAGGTATCTGCTATGATAAGTTGTGCCTGCATGGTGAGTTCTGGTATGGCTATGGCAGAAACAAGGGCAGAATCTTTAATAAGCGATACCGTCTGCCCTGTAAGTGGGGGTAAAACACGGCGTAAAGCTTGCGGTAGCACTATGTACATAAAAATTTGTGTGGTTGAAAACCCCGATGAATACGCTGCATCCCACTGCTGTTTAGGTATAGAATCCAAACCAGCGCGAAATATTTCTGCCATATAAGCCCCTTCAAAAGCGGCTAAAGTCCATACTGCTGCCCAAAAAGGGCTTATATTTCCTAAAGGTGCTAAAACAAAATAAACCACAAAAAGTTGTATGAGTAATGGCGTATTACGTACTAAACCCACATACCCGCTAGCTAAAAGACGCGCTACTTTTGACGGAAGATAGCGCAAAAAAGCTGCACCAAGCCCACAAAAAAATGCCAGTACAAAACCCATACTCATGATTTGTAAGGTAAGCCATAAGCCTTGTAGTAATGGGCCAATATACCAATCACCAGCGCGATAACGTATAATAAATTGAAAAGCTCTTCGCCACTGCCACTGATAAGTACCACCATCTCCTTGTACAGACCAAAGCACAGTTAAAACAACTAAGGCCATCACGAGGCAGATATTTCTATATTTTTTATACATATGCATCTTGTTATCATGCGCTTTGTTTGTAAAATCTGTCAAGGTGATAATATAATGGTGTTTCCTAAGATGATTTTTTACATGATATTTTACCCTTCATGCCAAAAAAAAGCGACCCGCACCGTGCGGGTCGCTTCGCTTAAGAGGAGGCTTTAAGCAAAAGGAAGGAAGGTACTTTTTTAATAGCAATAAGCGTTCCAAAGTAGTATTGTTTACTAATAAATTAATAACCATATAATATAAAAGAAAATATTTTCTAGAAAATCTTATGAAAAATAATTATTTAGTATAAATTTCTTAACCCACCTAGTGGAATACTAGTAATTACTCATTTTTTTAATTGAAAAATTTTACTTACGCTTAAGGTCAACAGCCCAGTAAAAAATTGCACGTTAACATAGTATATAAAGCGTATTTCCCCATTTTAGCGCATATAAAAAAATACTTTCAAGAAGAGTAGGTTAGATGCCTTATATTCCCTAAGTTCTTCACATCTAATTATTCCAAGTACTTTTAAAATTCAATCATGGTAAAAAAGTACACCATAGTAAATTGTACTTTTTCAGCTGCCTACTACGACTCAAGTTTACATTTATACTAAGTAACAGATTTTAAATTTCACACGAAAAATACGTATAAAAAAATCCTTTCCAAATGGAAACGTTTAGCCTAAAATGCGCAAATAAATTTACTTTAATGGAAAAAAAAATGTCAGAAAATCTTTGCCCCTGTGGCTCCTCATTGGCCTATGAAAGCTGTTGTAAACCTTACCATGATGGTACCCCAGTACCCACTGCTGAAGCCATGGTTCGTTCACGCTTTTCCGCTTTTAGCATGCATATTTATGATTATATAGTGGAAACCACACATCCTTTATATAGGGATGAAGTGGAGGATTCAAATATAGCCGATAATATGGAAGGCATCATTTGGCATCAACTAAATATTAAAGAATGTGGCACTGAGCCTGCCTCAGAAGGCGAAGGCACTTTTGATACAGTAACTTTTTCTGCTGTATATGAAGTAGCAGGCAATGTGTATAGCTTATCAGAAAAAAGTTACTTCCAAGAACAAGACGGTAAACTTTATTACCTAGAGGGTATTTCGCATCGCCCAGAAGGCTATCGCCGCCCAGAACCTAAAGTAGGCCGCAATGACCCTTGCCCTTGCGGTAGCGGTAAAAAGTTTAAAAAATGTTGTGCGTAGAGGTTTAAAACATCATGGCTCGTCCGGATATATTGCGCCAAGTGCGTCGGTTTTGCTTGGATTGTCAGGGAAATTCTTCCCCTGAAATACAACAATGCCGAGATACAGCATGCCATTTATGGCCTTGGAGACTGGGGAAAAATACCCCAGAAATACAAAGCCCTGTACATGAGCAAACGCTACCTTCTCCTACTGACGATACTTGTGCTAGCCAAAGTAACGGCGATGCCATGGCTGTAACATTATTACAAAAAAAAGCTTTACGTGTGGTACGCACGCATTGTCTTTCATGCGCTGGGCACCGCAGTGATGTGCGCCAATGCACCGCACGTGAGGCCTGCCCTTTATGGTCTTTGCGTTTTGGTGTATACCCTGCAACATATAAAAAAGTAAAAGCAAGGCTTGCGCGTGGTAAACGCCTAAGCCTATTTGAGGAATAATTATGCAAGAACATAGCATTGATTGGTCCCACGCCTATATTGGACGTATTTCCAAAACAGCTTTGAAAAAATATAGTTGCACTGCCGGTTTTGCTGCGCGTCTTGAAAAAGAAATAGATAAACTTCCTTTCATTAATCTTTCTTATAAAGAACAATTGGAAGAAGATATGGCCAAGGCGGTTCCGCACTGCGCCCAGTTTGACCATATGCTTTTACTCGGCATTGGCGGCTCCGCCCTTGGCGCGCGAGCCTTACAAAAAGCTTTTGCACCGGGGCAAGATGGCCCTGCTCATGAAGGGCCATGGTTATGGATTGCCGACAATGTATGCTCCAAAACTTTTGATAGCTGGCTGGAAAAACTCCCAGCTGAAAAAACGGTTGTCGTGTGCATTAGTAAATCAGGCGGAACCATTGAAACCATTGCTCAATATTTTTTAACATGCGCATGGCTGAAGGAAAAAGTAGGGGAGAGTTGGACACAGCATATGGTGCTCATCACCGATGCAGAAGTGGGTTTTTTACGCCAAGAAGTGCAAAAGTATGGCTTTATGTCTTTAGAAGTACCCAACTATTTAGGGGGGCGCTATTCGGCTCTTTCTGCTGTGGGTCTTTTACCAGCAGCTTTTTTAGGTATGGATTGGCAAGCTCTTTTACGCGGTGCAGAGCGTGTAGCCCAGCCCTTGTCTCAAGATTTAGAAAATATTTGTATACATCCTTCGTATACCATGGCCATATGGGCAATGGGTCTTGAAGCCGTACATTATAATGAATTAATTTTCTTTTCTTATATTCCTTCATGGGCACATTTTGGAGCTTGGTTTGTACAATTATGGGCCGAAAGCCTTGGGAAGGAAGGCAAGGGCAGCATGCCCATTGCCGCCACCGGTGTTACAGATCAGCACTCCACACAGCAACTCTTTCTAGATGGGCCGCGTAATAAAGCTTGTCTATTCCTTACCAGTGATGACAGCCCCAAGGGTAAAGTTTTTCCCCAAGGGTTACCAGCACAGTGGAAATGGCTTGAAAACAAGCATTTTGGCGAATTGTTGCATGCAGAAGCCTTGGGCACGCGTATGTCTTTACATAAGCATGCTGTGCCTCTTTTACATATTGATATGGCAAAAACCGATGAAGAAGCCGCCGGCTCTTTAATGACGCTTTTAGAAATTAGCACCCTTTTTACGGGGTGGCTTATGAATATTAATCCTTTAGATCAACCCGCTGTAGAAATGGGTAAACGCTTTGCCAATGCCCGTTTAGGCGCTGAAGGTTATGAAGTAGAGCAAGACCAATTAAACGCTTTTATGCATACAGCACAAGAAAGGCAATTATTTTAATGCAAAAAAAGAGTGGCCATAACAGGCAAGAAGTGCATGACTTACCTTTAGCTTATGCAAGAACGCTGTCATGGCTTTCTTTTATCCTTATTTTAACTTCTTCCTTAGTTCTTTCCATATTTATTGCCAATAGCGCACGTGATAATTTGCTCACTAAGCAAGAAGAGTTTGCTGACCTTTTGGGCACAAACCTTAACCACCAAATTTATCAGCGTTTTACCATACCCACAGTATTAGCCTATGGGCGCATTGCCCTAAAAAATCCTGTGCAGTACGAACGTCTTGATACCATTGTACGCTCTGTAATGCATGGGCTAAAAATTCAACGCTTTCGCATTTACAATTATGGGCGCATTGTAGCTTATTCTACAGATAATGAAGATTTAGGTCGCGCCGGTCTTGCCCCAGAAACTGTCAACGACATATTGAAAGGGGAGCGCTCCAAGGCTGAACTCATTACAAGTTTTCCCCTATGGCAAGCACCTTTACATCTCCCTTTAGAACCTGGCTCCCTTATTCTACGTTCTGTATACCCTTTAACGGGCCAAGTGCGTGATAAGGAAGGTAATGTTTCTAACCATGTTATGGGTGTGCTTGAGCTTAGCCAAGATATTACCGAAGATTATACTTCGGTATTGGCATTTCAAGGTGTTATCGTAGCCACATGTTTGTTTTCTTCGGTAATTCTTTTTCTCTTACTCATGTTTCTTATTCGCCGTGCCGAAAGGGTTTTAGCGTATCGTGTAGCCAAAAATAAAGCCTTGGAAGATGAACTACACAGTAAGGAAAAATTAGTGAGCATGGGACGCGTCATAGCCAGTATTGCGCATGAAATACGCAATCCGCTTGGTATTATACGATCTAGCTCAGAGTTTTTACTTAAAAGAAATAAAGAAAAAGATAGTGATGTGGCTTCTCAGCGCATTTTAGGCGCCATTTATGATGAATCTTGCCGTTTAAGTCAAACCATTAACGACTTTTTGGATTATGCCAGACCAAAACAGTTGGCTGAAACAAAAGTTGATATAGCGCGCGTTATAGATGAAGTTATGGCTTTTTTGGAAAGCGATTTCAATAAACGCCAAGTGAGTGTGGAAATAGATCTTTCGCAAGATTTAATTATAAAAGGTGATAAAGACCTTCTTTACCGCGCATTTTATAATATTTTAGTAAATGCCCAACAAGCTATGGATGGGCCGGGTATCATACATATTTGCGGTAAAAATGATGGCACGCATATGCATCTTACCTTTGTGGATACAGGGCCTGGTTTTCCGCCCGACAGTATAGAAAATATGTTTGATCCCTTTTTCACAACTAAGGATACCGGCACTGGCCTTGGCCTTGCCATTGTAAAAAGCATTATTACCAGCCATAATGGGCAAATACACTTAGAAAATACCGAAGATAATAATGCTAAAATAACTATTACATTTGAAGTTTTACCACCCAATTAAATTTTAAACACGGGGTGTTTTATGAATGATAAAGCGCATATTCTTATTATTGATGATGAAAAAAACTATTTACTCATTTTAGAGACATTACTTCTTGATGAAAAATATAATGTAACAGCCATAAATGACCCTGAAACTGCCTTAACCTTTTTGGAAGAGTCTGAGGTGGATGTTGTTATTACTGATATGAAAATGCCGCGCCTCACTGGGCGTGACGTATTGGAAAGAGTAAAGAAAAATTGGCCTCATATACCTGTGCTTATTATGACAGCTTTTGGCTCCATCGAAAGCGCTGTGGAAGTTATGAAATACGGTGCTTTTGATTATATAACTAAGCCCTTTGCCAATGACGAATTACTGCTTTCCTTACATAACGCTGTGGAACTAGCCACCACACATAGGCAATATAGACTTTTACAAGAAGCCATGGAAATACGCTATGGAACGCATCAAATCATAGGTCGCAGTCGTGCCATACGCGATGTGTTTACCATGATTGACCGTGCAGCACCCAGTCGCTCCACCGTGCTTATAACAGGGGAATCTGGCACAGGAAAAGAGCTTGTGGCCCGTGCCATACATGTTACTTCACCTCGTAAAGAAGGGCCTTTTATTTCTGTTAACTGCATGGCTTTAAATCCCGGTGTGCTGGAAAGCGAACTTTTTGGACATGAAAAAGGCTCGTTTACCGGTGCTGTGGCCATGCGTCGTGGACGTTTTGAACAAGCCAACGGTGGTACGCTATTTTTAGACGAAATAGGTGAGCTCACACCAGATTTACAAGTAAAGCTGCTACGCATTTTACAAGATAAACGCTTCGAACGTGTAGGCGGTGACGAACAAATTGAAGTGGATATTCGCGTAGTGGCAGCCACCAATAAAAACTTACAGCAATTAGTAGATGCAGGAAAATTCCGCGAAGATCTCTTTTACAGGCTCAATGTGGTAGAAATTAATTTACCGCCTTTGCGTGAAAGACGCGAAGATATACCGCTACTTGTGGCGCATTTTTCAGCAGCTTTTGCCACAGAAAATGATATTGCTGTGAAAACATTTAATTCAGGCGCTCTCAACTATCTTGTAGCCTACGAATGGCCGGGAAATATTCGCCAATTGCAAAATATTGTAGAACGCTGCACCGTGCTTGTACAATCAGATGTTATTGATGTGGAAAATCTACCACCGGAAATTCGTGATGAAGAAGCGCAATATAAAAGCGCTGTGGATTTACTGCCTGTTCAATTGGATATAGCTGATACCTTAGAAAAAATAGAAGCAGCGCTCATACGTAGAGCCTTGGTACGTACGGATTTTGTACAAGTTAAGGCAGCAGAGCTTTTAAGTATTTCCAAATCTCTTTTGCAGTATAAATTAAAAAAATACAGTATCGCTGGGCATTAATTTACGTATAAATTCATACACAGTTTTTAACTACCCCGTAGATAAATAAAAAGTCCTTGATAGTGAAATATCAAGGACTTTTTTCATACAGTAATCTTAGCCAAATTAACTTATTTTGGTACATTCATACTGGCAGGCTCGTACGAAACTAAAGAGCGCGTACCGTCCATATATTCACGAACAATTTTTTTACGTTCTTCATAACCTACCTTATGTACCTTACTTACAGCAGCAGCACGTGGGTTAATGGCCTTCGTAGGGTTAATAAACTTTCCATTTTGCTTTAAGCGAAAATCTAAGTGAGGACCGGTGGAAACGCCAGTACTACCCACATAACCAATAACTTGCCCTTGACGTACCTTACTACCTTTTTTAAGGCCGCGACCATAGCGAGACATGTGCGAATACATAGACTCTAAGCCCGAAGCATGGCGCACGCTAATATGCTTACCATAGCCCCCACGCCAACCAAAATAGGTTATGGTACCGTCACCTACAGCCATAATAGGCGTGCCCATGGGAGCGCCATAATCTACGCCCAAATGCGGCCTATACGTACCATACACAGGATGTTTACGACTATGTGTATAGCCAGAGGTTACACGAGTAAATGAAAGGGGAGATTGTAAAAGAACCTTACGTAAGTTTTCCCCTTTGGCGTTGTAATGCATTTCTTTTTTATTGGCGTCATAATAGAGGAAACTTTCGTACTTTTTACCGCTATTGGTAAAAGTGGCACCAAGGGTACGACCATAGCCCTTAAATTCACCCTCACGATACAACTTTTCCACTAAGATGGAAAAGGAGTCACCGGCTTGTACATCACGGATAAAGTTTATTTCCCATTGAAACATATTGGCCACTTGAAGAGCCAATTGTGGTGATTCGTTCAATTCGCTCATGGTTAAGAAAAGGCTATCCTTGATAGTACCTTCCACAAAAATAAGCTTTTTATCGTAAACAATTTCTTCTACTTTTGCTTTATAAGCATCGCCGTCAGAGTTCACAAAAAGCTTTTCTTTACTGTTAATTTCGTACTCAAAACGAATAATTTTATCTTTTTCTGCGTCATATTCAATGAGGTAAGGTTGCCCCACGCGAATCTTTTTTACAGATATTTCCTTATCTATAACATTAGCCAAAGCATAAGCAGATTTTTGATCGGTATAGTCTTGAAATAAAACTAATAAACTATCACCAGCTTCAATTTTTGCTTCTACAATTTGCTCTTTAACCTCAGGCACATCTTCCCCTTCTTCAGGAGAAGGTAAATGAGGATCAGTCTCTGTAAAAGCTCCATCAATAAGCTCAGGATCACTTTCTGCATCATATGTTGCATCATATGCGCTATCAGATGTATCAACTAAGCCTTTATCTTCTTCCTTAGGTGCAGTATCCGTAGTAGGAGCTATACCTTGCTTAGCCTGTGTATCAGCGGTTTCTTGTGTTTGACTGGGGGCATTTTTGGTGTCCGAAGCTATAGGCTGAGATGTTGAGTCATTTTTTTTCTGTTGATCAACTTCCACCACAGCAGAAGGTTCAGGAAAAAAGAGCGCTGTAACTTTGGGTCCACTGACAATACCAAGCACAAAAAGGCCAAGACCAAAAAGTGTAAAAAGTACATTACGTATCATGGGATACCTTAGGTTAAATTGTTATAACTTACTAACTTACTAAATTTTATAAAATTTTTTTATAAAAGTATTTTCTAAATTTTTTCTGGAGAATGGTAATCTTATTGTGTCTCCTTGTCCAGTAGCAACTTTTTTAAGCTTATATATTTTTATAAAGGAGTTACATAAAATTTGTACCCATGTATAGGTATAAAAAGCATGTGCTATATTAACTTTATAACTATTCAAAATATTATACATTTTACCTAAAAAAACTTACCATTTTACACTTGTTAAAAGAAGCTTTTTTTGCTATATTTTTCCTTTAAATACTCTTACATGCGAATATAATTTCTTCATCATGCAAAATCTACATAACATACGAGAAGAATTAGAGAAAAAATTTAAGGAAAATTCTTCCTTAACACCCAATACAGGGTGGCTGTATTCGCTTGATATGCAGTATGATGAACACAAAAAAACTTTATTTGTGGTTTTTCCTCATGGATTATTTGAAACATGGTTTACGCAGCATAAACAACACGAATTTGAAAATTACAATAAGGAAATTATTCTTTCAAAATATGGGCATACTCCCTTATTTGTATATAAAAATCCTGCTCAAAAACAGCGTACGGCATCTTTTTTTACAAAAAATCCCCCTACACAAAGTACAGATTTTTTTGAAGAATTTATTTATAATAAAAAGAATGCGTTTCCTTTAGCAGTGCTGCGAGAAATTGCCAAAAATCCTTTTGAAGTAAAATATAATCCTTTTATTTTGCATGGAAAAACAAGCACTGGGAAGACACATATTTTGCATTGCATGAAAAATGCTTTTTTACATACACACGCTGAAAAAGTTATTTTACATGAAAATTTTGATTCTTTTTGCAAAAAATTATCGGAACTGGGGCCAAAAAAACTATGCCAGACTTTTTCTATTTTCATTTTGGATACGTTGGAAAATAGCAAAGCCTTTTCCCCACTGCAGGAAGCTTTTATAGAATTTGTAGAGCTGTGCCTAACACAGAAAAAACAGCTCATATTGGCCAGTGCTTTAACTCCAGAAGAGGAAACGGTGTTTTCCCCTTCTTTACGCTCCCGCCTGCACTCAGGGCTTGTGGTGCAGCTTAAAGAAGCGGACATTGACGTACGTATGCGCTACGCCATGAAACATTGTAAAGGGCAGGGCATAAAGTTAAGTAAGGAACATATTTTACTCATTGCGCAGCGTTGTAGCACCATAGCACTTTTGCGCGGTGTAATTTTAAAAATATTAGCTTTTCAAACACATACTAATAGTGAAGTGTATACAAGCGATATTGACCATATTTTAAGTTCTACAGGCGAAGAAGAAAAAAAATTAAGCCCACAGGCTATTATTTTTTGTATTGCCAACTACTTTGATATGGCTGAAGAGTCTATCCTAGGTGATAAACGTACACCGGATATTGTGCGTGCAAGGCAAATGAGTATGTATCTGTGCCGTGATATTTTAGGTTTATCTTACCCTGTTATAGGGAAGATATTTGGTGGAAAAGACCATAGTACAGTTATGTATGCTATTAAAAAAATTAAAAAATTAAGAGATACGAACAAAGATATGCAACATATGGTAACAGAGCTACGCAAAAAATGCTTTACACCTTAGCCTGCCTGTATATGCACATTTTACAGCTACAATGTTCCTAAAATGTAACAAGCAATGTTAATAAAAAAAGTAATAATTTTATAAACATATATAAGTTAGTAACAAGAAGTAACCCTTTTATATTCTACTACAGGATTATTTATGAAAATACTTATTGAAAAAGAACAAGTCATTGAAGGATTGCAAAAAGCCGCCAACATTTTACCCCAACGTACAGGCGCAGCCTATTTACGTTCCATATGGATAAAAACGGAAGGCGATAGCGTTTCACTTTTGGCAACAGATGTGAATATGGAATTTCATGGTAAATATCCTGCCATAGTAGAAGAACAAGGTCTTGTGGGGGTACAAGGTCGTGCTTTTGTAGATCTGATACGTCAACTGCCCAATGGTAAAATTAAACTTCACTTAGACAGTGAAAGCCAAACTTTGCATATTGAGCAAGGACGCAAAAAGTATAAACTCCCCACCAATGATGCCATATGGTTTCAAGAATTTTCTCCCTTCCCAACAGAAAACGCTGTTATTTGGTCTGGTGACTTTTTCCAAGATATTTTAGAAAAAGTAACTTTTTGTATCAGTGATGATGATACCATGGATGCCATAGCATGCTTATTTATGAAGCCCATCACCAAGGAAAATGGCGATACGTACATAGAAGTATGCGGCCTTAATGGACATCAATTTGCCTTAGTATCTTTTAACAATGATGACCTTTTTGCACTTTTACCTGAAGAAGGTATTTTATTGCAAAAGAAGTATCTTCAAGAGCTTAAAAAATGGTTGGGTGATGATGAAATTGAATTTAACATCACTGATAAGCGTTTTTATGTACGCACACTGAAAGGAGAAACATTAAGTTTACCGCGTGTTACATATAATTACCCAGATTATAATGCTTTTTTAGAAAAAGTGCGTGACAGTGCCAATAGCCTTAAAATTGATAGAAAAGAATGCGCCGAAGCTTTAGGCCGTTTAAGTATTTTTAATACAAAGAATATTCGTTTTGCCAATTTTGAACTTAGCGAGCAAGAAGCAGTACTTTCAGTACAAGGGCAAGATGTAGGTTCGGCCACAGAAAGTTTAGAAGTAAATTACGTAGGTAATATCAAAAAGATAGCTTTCCCCAGTAAAGAGCTCATGGATATTATGGGGCATTTTCAATCACAAGAACTTACCATGCGCCTTACCACCGATGAAGGGCCTTGTGCCATTTCCGGTAAGGATGATGCAGACTATTTAATAATTATTATGCCCATGAAGGTGGGTAATACCGCCTATTACAGCGAGGATGATGTTTAGTATGACCACAGATAATAAAGAAAATACGTCCAATTACGGCGCCTCTTCCATTGATATTTTAGAGGGTCTTGCCGCGGTACGTAAAAGACCTGCCATGTACATTGGTTCTACTGATGTGCGTGGTTTACATCACCTTGTATATGAAGTTGTAGATAACTCCATAGACGAAGCCATGGCTGGCTTTTGTACGCATATTCAAGTTATTATCCATGTGGATAATAGCATTAGTGTGCGCGATAATGGCCGTGGTATTCCGGTAGATATTCACCCTAAGGCTGGTGTTCCTGCAGTGCAAGTAGTTCTTACAGTACTACACGCAGGTGGTAAATTTGATAATGATACGTATAAAGTGTCTGGCGGTTTGCATGGTGTGGGTGTTTCTTGTGTAAACGCTCTATCAGAAAGCCTTACCGTCACTGTATGCCGCGATGGTGGCCGCTATAAGCAAAATTATTCACGCGGTGTGCCTCAAGATGAGCTTGTACGAGACGGAGATACAAATTTACGTGGTACCACCATTCATTTTAAGCCTGATGAAGAAATATTTGAAGTAAGTGAGTATTCGTATGAAATATTGCGTAAACGCTTTGAAGAATTAGCTTACCTTAATAAAGGCTTAGAAATTGAATGCATTGATGAACGTACAGAAGAAAAACATGTTTTTTGCGCTCAAGGGGGCATTGGACAATTTGTAAAGGATTTAAATTCTGGCGAAAGTGGCATTCACTCCATTATTGATTGCGAAGGAATTAGTGACAACGTTTCTGTGGATTTTGCCATGCAATATAATGCCACATACAAAGAAAATGTACTTACTTTTGCCAATAATATTCGTACTAAAGAAGGTGGCACACATTTAATGGGCTTTAGAACAGCTCTTACACGCGCCATCAACGGATATATTAAGGGCCAGCCGGATATAGTCAAAAAACTTAAAGGCACCAGCCTTTCTGGTGACGATGTACGTGAAGGCTTAACGGCAGTTATTAGTGTTAAATTGCCTAATCCACAATTTGAAGGGCAGACCAAAACGAAACTAGGTAATAGTGAAGTGGCTGGTATTGTTTCTGGCCTTGTATACGATAAACTCACAGTACATTTTGAAGAAAATCCGAAAGATATTCGTCTTATCATCGAAAAAGCAGTGGATGCTGCAAGAGCTCGTGATGCAGCTCGCCGCGCTAAAGAATTGGTACGCCGTAAGGGTGTACTTTCTGATAATGCTTTACCTGGTAAGTTGGCTGATTGCCAAAGCAAAGACCCTGCCATCTCTGAAATATTTATTGTGGAAGGTGACTCTGCAGGCGGTTCTGCAAAACAAGGGCGTAACCCCAATAATCAGGCTATTTTGCCCTTACGTGGTAAAATATTAAATACCGAACGTACACGCTTTGATAAAATGTTAGCCAATAAAGAAGTAAAAGCGCTCATAACAGCCATGGGCGTAGGTATTGGTAAGGATGATATTGATTTAGCCAAGTTACGTTATCATAAAATTGTTATTATGACAGACGCCGACGTGGACGGAGCGCATATTCGTACGCTGCTGCTCACTTTCTTCTTCCGTCAATATCAGGAACTTATTGATAATGGCTATTTATACATTGCGCAGCCGCCTTTGTACCGTGCTCACAATTCACGTTTTGAAAAATTCATTAAAGATGATGCAGAGTTAAATCAATTCTTATTAAAACGTGTTAGCGAAGATGCCAACATTATAACCGAAGCTGAAAAATCCTTTACGGGTCAAGATCTTATTCTTCTTATGCAAGATATCGAAAACTTACAAAGAAGAGTTCGAGATGCGGAAAATACCGGTATTAGCCGTGAGCTCTTTGTTTCTTTGCTTGAACATCCTAGCCCGCTTACGCCGGAAGAATTGCAAAATGGTGTAAGTGAGGAAGTGCAAAACTTCTTCCAGGAAAAAGGCTATTCTGTAAGCATTGATAGAGAAATGCTTTTAGATGGCGATGCACGTGTTTTTGTTACTTTTGAAGATAGTAATCAGCATCGTGTGCGTCGTGGTACAGAGTTTTTTGCCTCACGTTTGTATAAGCAAGCGTGGAATATCTTTTCCGGTATCCGTGCTGACTATGGCATCAGTAATCTAACTTTAGATGTGAAGGGCGATAAAACCGTTTACAATAACGTTTTTGATTTATTCCAAGCTACCTTGGATGCTGCGCGTCGTGGTATTAATATCCAGCGTTATAAAGGTTTGGGTGAAATGAATCCTGAGCAGCTTTGGGTTACCACCATGAACCCCGAAAATAGAACGCTTTTACAAGTGACAGTGGATGATGCTGTTGAGGCTTCTGATACTTTTGAAAAACTCATGGGCGATAGGGTAGAACCACGTCGTGAGTTTATCGAACGTAATGCGCTATCCGTTCAGGATTTGGATATTTAGTAATGCGTTGAAAAAGAGCCATCTACTGCGTTAGGCTTGTTTTTGACCCTTTTTGAAAGCATTATAGAGAAAAATAAATTACCCTTAAACTTCATGTGCCGAAATTTACTTTAGAGATACATTTTCATCACAATGAGTTTTTTTGAAGGGGGTTTGGGGTAAACTTTTTTTCCTAAAAAAAGTTTACCCCATGTAATAAAATATTTTCCGCTCATACCGGAAGTGAGGCAGCATGTCTGATCAAGATAAAATTAGTATTGAGAAAGAGTTACGTAAATCTTATTTGGAGTATTCTCTTTC
>CAYJNG010000003.1:28071-47303 GCA_964371505.1 uncultured Desulfovibrionaceae bacterium | reverse complement strand
TTGTTTGTGCATAAGCCTCTTCTTGCCCCATGACAAATCCTGTCATAAGCATAGTAGCTAAGGCAAAGCTTCCAAAGGTGTTTATTAAGCTGCATTTTTTTAAAACAGCTTTATATTTGTTTAATAAATTACCAATGGCTTTTTTGCTTTGCATACCAGAACTCCTTGAGGCTTTTTTATGGTGAGACTTTATAAATGTCCTGTTCAAAAAAGTTTTGAACAGGATGTTATACAATCTATTTTGGTTCCCCATCTTAGTAATGTAAGATGAGGAACCAAAAGGTTAAGGTTTAGAAATCGTAACGGAAGTTAGCGAAGATCATATGATCTGTTTCGTTTTCAGAGGCTTGTAGATTGTAGTTAAGGCCAAAGCTAATGCCCTTTTCTTCATGGGCAATATCAATGCCAAGGCCGCCGTTAAAGGCAAAGCCATCTACATTTTGGAAGGTTTCTGTGCCAGTGCTTAAGCCGTTAAAGTGAGCTTTTGAGGTGGCTTCAAGGTCTCCAGCGGCGGCAATAAAGCCCACATCGAGCTTGGGAGTAATGGCCCAACCGCTGTTGCTGACAAAGTTTTTGCTTAAGGTCACACCCACGGGGAAGTACCAAACGTTTTGCGTATCGTCTTCTACTTGGGCGGCGCCAATGCCATCAACGCTATAACCATAGGTGTTTACGCCCATGTAACGTACGCCGGCATGCGGTGTAATGTTCATAAAGTCGGTCATAAAGGTATATTCTAAGTTAAGACCGGCGCTCCATGCATTACTGTATACATCAGCAGAGGAGGCCCCCACTTGATGTAAGCCACTGTAGGTAACATCGTTTAGAACAGAGCTGTAGCCCACATCAAGCGTAGCAACAAAGTTTTGCTTTTGGAAGGCTGCGTAAGCGCTTAATCCCCAGAAATCAAAGGAGTTTTGAAGTCCGTCCATGTCGCCGGAGCCTTCGGTGTAACCGGCGCCCACATTAAGGGCAAGACCAAAGCGTAAAGCTGAATCTCTAGCAACTTTGCTTGTATAGTCCATACCTAAGGCTACGCCACCAAAGCCGGTTTCGTAATCACCAGAGAGGCTATTACTTGCGTCCATGCCGCTGACAGAGCTCCACTTATAGAGCGGGTTAATCCATACACCAAGGCCTATATTATCGGCCATGGTATTGTGTACAGAGCCACCATTTGTTCCGCTTTGTGCTGTTACACTACCGTTATTAAGGGTTAAGGATCCGCTATTTTCGCCCGTGCTATTAAGACCAATAGCTGAGTTACGAGCAATTACTGCATTGCCTATGGCTGTGCCTACATGCATGGTGGTGCCAGGCACGTTGATGGCGGCTGCAGGGTTGTCATAATTCGTCATGGCTATAGCCAATTCTTTTTGGCTTGCATTGCCATTTAAGCTATCGCTAAAGAGTCTGCCAATATAGCGCGAGGTGCGGTTATCACTATCTATGTCACCACCGCCATAGGCATTGGCAGCTTCTTCATATCTGGCATTGGTTGAGCCAGAAACAAAGGGATTATCCATATAACTTACACCAATGGTAAGCACATAAGAGCCAGCGGTTGACAAATCAATTGCGTCAGCAAAGAACAAGCGGTTGTCAAAATGCACGTTGGTGGTACCATCGGTTTTTAAGCCGTTAATATCCCAACCTGTGCTTGTACCCGCTGCAAGAGCGCCAGCAGTAAAGCCATTTACAACAGTAAGCTTTTGACCGTCTGTGCCGCCTACCACAAGTAACTTAGCATTGTCTGCCACGGTAAGTGTGCCATCGGTAGAGGTTAAAGCCGCACTGCTGCCCATGCTATTGGCATCTACCACAAGCAAGGAACTGTTGGCGAAGGTTGCAGTGTTTCCTGCTGGCGTAGAAGGTGCTGCTGTTAAAGAACCATCCACCATAATGCCGCCATGGGTTGCGTCCAAGGTTTGTGGGTTTTTAATAAAGAGCGCAGACGTTATGGCATTTTGGCCCCATGTGAGACCTGATCTATTAAAGGACTCTTGCGCCCAAGCGGAGTTTACATCGCCAAGAACTACATAGGAGTTTTGTCCGGCAACAAGCTTTGCGTTGATGTCAATGGTGGTACCAGTGGCATCAACAAACTTTGCATACACACCGCTAGATGCGCCCGCAATTTCTACGCCGTCTTGCCAAGCTGGATCGTGGTATATCACTTCACCACCAGTGGCTTGAACAGTACCGGTAAGGTTACCTTGATGGTATTCATTACCTACATTGACAGTGCCGCCATCTAAGGCAATAACACCATCTACCGTAGTATCACCAAGAACATTGGCTGTACCAACAACGCCTAAGTCACCCGCTATAGAGCCTGTGCCAAGGTTGGCAGTGCCGCCAGTTTCAACGTTAATATTGTCAGCCAATTGACCGTTAACACCGTTCACAGTGAGAGTGCCACCGGTTTTAACGTCAGCATCTCCGGTTACACCACCAACAACTATATTTTCACCACTTGTAACTTCACCACCGGCAACAACACTATCCACATTGGTACCGTTTATAAGGTCCGTTAGCGTTTTGCCTGTAAGGTCTATGGTGACGCCGTTTAACTTAAGTGTGCCAGAAGATATGACTCCAGTGGAACTGTCAAGTAATTTTGCATAGTTGTCGTAAGTCATGTCTGCAAAATCAAAACCAGTGAGCTCTAAGGTACCATCGCCGCTAAAGTCTTTAGCCACAGTGGCGCCAGTGGCGTCATAGGCTCCTTGATCAGTAATGCTACCGTAAGCATCCACATTGGCTTTAAGCGTTGCACCTGAGTTGATTTCAAATGTGGCACCAGAATCAACAGTCAAAGTACCAGCAGAGGCATCAAGAGTACCAGCTTGGATATCAAGCCCTGCACCGCTGGCAATGCTCACATTCCCTGTGGTAATGGTTTTTTCTGCTGCATTTACTACAAGTGAACCGCCACTTACTTCAGTTGTACCTGTTAAGGTAACAGAAGAAAGTAGAGTGGTTGTACCGGCAGTATTGATTAAGTCACCATTAAAACTCGCTGTATAGTCAGCGTTAGCAGAGCCTAGGTTTAATGTGCCGCTGTTGGTTAGGCTGCCTTGATCAAGAAGAGCCTGACCATTGGCGCCGGTGAGGGTAAGGGTTTTGCCGCTGGCAATGGTGGAATCAACAATGTTGCCATTTGCCACAATGCCAGTGAAGCTTGCAGCAGTGTTACTTGCATGGTTCATGTCCCCTGCCATGATGGCTTCATTATACGTACCGTCAATCATTAGGCTTAGTGAGTAGAGACCGCTGAAGGTTACACCATTAAGTATAATATTTGAGGTATTGCTGGTGATACTGTCAAAATCAGCATCTCTATACAAACTAACTTGCTCGGCTTTGGTCATCTCTGTGCCTTCCATGCCAGTGAGAAGCAAGGAGCCAGAGATGTTAAGATCAAGTTGTTTTTCCATGGATGCCGATTTGTCGAAGTTTCCGCTGCTGTCAAAGGAACCAAAGCTAGCAACGTCTGCTTTCAAGGTGGCACCATCTTCAACACTAAAGGTTATGGCATTAGAATTAACAGCTAAGTTTACACCGCTCACATCAAGAGATCCACCTAGTACCTGTAAAGAACCTGCACCGCTTACGGATATATCCTTTTGCGCAGTCCATGTTCCGCTACTTACAGTAACGGTACCGGTAGAGGCTTCAATGGTATTTGCAATGGTTCCGCCTGTTGTTCCGGCAAGTATAAGGTTAGCACCGTTACTTAGGTTAATCTTTTCACCGCTTACATTACCATGCGTTGCTAAAGAAGCATTGGTAAGGATAAGCTCTTCGCTAATATTGACGCCGCCCTTGGCAAGCACGTTTGCATCATTTGTGCTACTTGAAAAAGAAGTAGTCCCGCCAAGTGTGGTAAGGTTGTTTACAGTGATTGTTTTGCCAGCTGCAATATCTAGCTCGCCACCTGTGTTTACAGTTAAAGCATTGGTGGTTATATCGGCTTGTGAAGCAAAGAATGAACCAGTGCCGCTGCTGCTGTCGCTGCCAGTGACGCTTATGCTACCTGCTGTAACCACAGCATTGCCATTAGTTACTTGTACGTCAGCACCATCGGTCACGGTAATTGCATTGGCAATATCTGCATTACCTGCTATATATACCGTAGATGATGCGCCCTTAGCAGTCAGGCTTTCAGTGCTTAATTTGGCATCTTGTTTTACTTCTAAAAGGCCATTTTCCACACGAACGTTATTTATGGTGACATTATCGCCATAAATATTGGCTATAGTAGGAGCTGAAGCTGATGCAGACTTGTTAACTACTAAATCGCCTTGTACTGTGCCACCTTCCGTTTTGGCTGCACCGTCATAGCCAAGGTTGAGTATACCTTGAGCTACAGTAAGGTTGCCTTTGCTTAAGATTCTATCAGGGCTAATGCCTGCAATGGACAAGCTACCGCCATCGGAATTGATAGTAGAATCAACAATAGCACCGTCTCTATCTGCAGCTATAAGCGCACCAACCACAGAAGCTCCTGTGTCTGTATAGGTGCCTGCTCCTACAACTTTATCAACAGCACCTTCTGCAGATGTTAAATCGTCAAGAACGCTGTGCTTGCTGATGCCACTTACAGTAATGGTACCGTCAAAGCTAGACCCTATGCTCGATGTAATATCTGCTATCATTTTGTTGTATTCATCTGCATAGAGCATGGAGGCTGTGGAGCCTTCGAGTACCAAAGTAGCCCCTGCATCACCAACGATGGAACCGTCAACTGTTCCGCCCTCAGTAAAGGCACCTGTGTTCAAATTCAATGAGCCAAAGTCATCCAAATTAGCAGTGAGTGTGTCGCCAGATATATCTATCTTGCCATTCTCAGCTATTTGTAATTGGGCATTGGCACCGCTAGTGTTTACATCATCCCCTGTGGTCAGTGTTGCGCCAGAAGCAATGATAAGCTTACCATTACTTACGGTGAGTAGAGCATCTGTTGTCCAATTGCCGTTCACTGTTACAGTGCTTTCTGCTGCAGTATTATTTACGGTAAGCGCACCAGATAAAGCACCTGTACCGCCGGCGAGGAGGTTTAAATGACCCGCAGTTAGTGTGGTGGCAGCGTCAAGGGTAAGACCTGTGGCGGCAATGGTGGCACCATAGCTATGGGCGGTTCCGCCAGAGTTTGTGCCGTAGAGGTTAAGCTCGCCACCGCCGGTAAGAGTAAGGGTGTTTTGCACTTCAAAGACACCGGTATTACCAATGGCAATTTTACCGTTAACGCCGGTAGCACTTGCTGTGCCTGTAAAACTGTCTACAGAAAGGCTTGTGGCTTCTGTGGCAATGAACTTAGGATTAATAGCATTCATATTGTTGCCAAGAATTAACTGGGAACTAGCATCTACAGAAACACTATTGGCAGTAATAGTACCTTGCCCAAGGCTAAGTTTATACCCACCAGTTAAATTAAGAGCGCCGCTGTTGACTGTAATATTACCTGCAGCTCCAGCCACGGTGCTTACGCCCACATTCATTATGCCTGCACCAGAAAGTGCCATGGTATTTGCGGTTAAAGACCCTTTCCATACATTGATATTTTCACCAAGAACAGTAACGCTGTTTGCTGTAACGCTACCCGTACCGCCAGAAGATTTACCAATGGATAAGATGGTGGTTTGCGTGGAATCACCACTGCCAAGGGTGATATTATTGGCGGTCAATGAGGCGGTAGTGCCTGCATCTTGAGCAATATTTAAATCTGCACCCTTGGTAAGAGTGAGATCGCCATCAATGGTAAGAGCCGTATTGCCCACCACATTGGCCACAGCTTGTCTGCCACCAAAAGAGTTATTAGAACCGTGGAGGGTGAGGTCACCTTCTATGCTTGCAGCAGAACCACTGCCAAGGTTTAAGATAATACCGCTTCCAAGCTGTGTGCTATTATCTGCTGCAAAGCTTGCTGTAATGTCGCCCTTACTTAAAACACCATTAGCAGCTCCTTGGCCAGTGAGGTTTAAGGTAATGGGGGCAGTAGCGTTTTCACCTTGAGAAACAATGGTGGAATCAACCTTAGTTGCATCAGCTGGGTCAGCCACAAGACCACCTAAAGTCGTGGTGCCTTCATAGGTAAGCTCACCCGCACCAATGGTTGCTTCAGGTAGATTGTACTTAGCTGTTATGCCGTTGAGCGTAGAGGCCATAACGGTAATGGCTTCTAGATTAACAGTGCCTGTAACCCCAGAGGCAAAGATCTCTGCTTCAAGCTCAGCTAGCAAGGCGTCATATACAGCTTGGCTAACAAATTGCGTATCGCCGGTTGTTGTGAGGGTTAAGGTTCCGTTTGTGCCCTGAAGAGCTGTAGCAATATTAGCACCGGCATTACTAAATTGCGCACCGGAAGCCGCCGTGAGGTCTACAGTACCAAAGTCTACAATGTCAGCTGTTAACGTGCCAGAAAGGTCAACTATGCCATCAGCTCCAACAGTTAAACCCTTAGATACGTCAAGACTTGCTGTACCTTCTACAACTAAGTTGCCATCTGTAATGGTTAAACGGCTGTCGGCTGTCCATGCACCACCAGCCGCTACAGTAACCGTACTTTCTGCCGCAGTGTTATTTACGGTAAACGCACCAGACAAGGTACCTGTACCGCCGGCAAGTAAGTATAAATGCCCCGCAGTCAGTGTGGTGGCAGCGCTAAGGGTAAGCCCCTGAGCGGCAATGGTGGCGCCATAGCTATGGGCGCTTCCGCTAGAGTTTGTGCCATAGAGGTTAAGGTTTCCACCGCCGGTAAGGGTAAGGGTGTCTTGTACTTCAAAGACACCGGTATTACCAATGGCAATTTTACCGTCAACGCCGGTAGCGCTTGCTGTGCCTGTAAGGCTGTCTACAGCAAGGCTTGTGGCATTTTTGGCAATGAATTTAGGGTTAATGGCAGTCATAGAACTACCAATAATTAACTGAGAATCAGCATCTACAGAAATGGTATTGGCAGTAACAGTACCTTGCCCAAGGCTAATTTTATATCCATCAGTTAAATTGATAGCACCGTTATTGACTGTCACATTGCCTGCAACTCCAGCCAATGTGCTTAAACCCACATTCATAGTTCCGGCACCGGAAAGTGTCATGGTATCTGTGGTTAAAGACCCTTTCCATAGGTTAATGTTTTGACCGATAACGTTAACGCTTTTTGCTGTAACGTTACCCGTACCGCCATTAGATTTACCAATGGCTAAAATGGTGGTTTGAGTGGAATCAGCACTGCCAAGAGTGAGATTGTTGACAGTCAATGAAGCGCTAGTCCCTGCATCTTGAGCAATATTTAAATCTGCACCCTTAGTAAGTGTGAGATCTCCAGCAATGGTAAGAGCCGTATCGCCCACCACATTGGCTACAGCTTGTCTGCCGCCAAAAGAGTTGTTAGAACCATGGAGGGTAAGGTCACCTTCTATGCTTGCAGCCTCAGCAGCACCATTGCCAAGGTTTATGATAATACCGCTTCCAAGCTGTGTGCTATTATCTGCTGCAAAGCTTGCTGTAATGTCGCCCTTACTTAAAACTCCATTAGCAGCCCCTTGACCAGTGAGGGTTAAGGTAATGGGGGCAGAAGCGTTTTCACCCTTAGAAACAATGGTGGAATCAACCTTAGTTGCATCAATGGGGTCAGCCACAAGACCGGCCACGGTAAGAGTGCCTTCATGGGTGAGTTCACCAGCCCCAATGGTATCATTAGGATTGTCAAAAGAGTCACCTATACCGGTTAAGGTGGGGGCAAGGCCTATATTGTACGCATTGACTAAGTTTACTGTTCCCCCAAAACCGGAGCCAAAAATATCTTGGCCAATTTCTGTGGATAAAGCGTCTAAGGTTGCTTGTTGCACATATTTTGTAGCACCAGAACCCACAAGCTCTAAGGTTGCGCTGGCGTCGCCAATGAGTTTTGTGCCAACATTAGCACCTGTGGTGTCGAATTTGTTTCCCACAGCTCCGGTTGTATTTATTACACCAAAATCTGCTAAATTAGCAATTAACGTACCTTCTATTTGACCTGAACCGGTGGTGGCTGCAATGGTAAGACCTTGTTGCGCATTAAAGCTTGCGCCGGAGTTCACCACAAGTTTACCGTCGGTTATGGTAAGCCTGCTATCAGCTACCCATGTGCCACCAGTTACGGTAACTATGCTTTCTGCTGCAGTATTATTTACGGTGAGCGCACCTTTAAGTTCTTGTGCACCGGAACCGGCTATAAGGTTTATGTGCCCGCCAGTAAGGCTTGTGGGGCTATCGAAGACTAAACCTTGTGCGGCAATGGAGCCGGAAGCAGTTTTGCCTGTACCATTGTCCTCATACATATGAAGATTACCGCCACCGGTAAGGGTAAGGATATTATCTACTTGGAATATGCCGGTATTGCCAATGGCAATTTTACCGTCAACGCCACTTGTGCCTACTGTTCCTGTAAAACTATCTACAGAAAGATTTGTGGCACTTTTAGCAATGAATTTAGGGTCAATGGCATTCATATTGTTGCCAAGAATTAACTGAGATTCAGCATCTAAATAAATAGTATTGGCGGTGACAGTACCTTGGCCAATACTAATTTTATACCCATCAGTTAAATTAATAGCACCGTTATTGACTGTAATATTACCTTTCGCACCAGACAGGGTGCTTACGCCCACATTTGTTACGCCATCACCGGAAAATGAAATGGTATCTGTGGTTAAAGACCCTTTCCATATGTTGATATTTTCACCGATGACGCTAACGTTATTTGCTGTAACGTTAGCCGTGCCACCAGCAGTGCTACCAATGGCTAAAATGGTGGTTTGAGTGGAATCAGCACTGCCAAGAGTGAGATTGTTGACGGTCAATGAATCGGTAGAACCTGCCACTTGGCCAATATTTAAATCTGCTCCCTTGATAAGTGTGAGATCCCCATTAATAGTGAGAGCCGTATTGCCTAGCACATTGACTGCTGCTTGTCTGCCGCCAAAAGAGTTATTAGAGCCATTGAGGATGAGGTCGCCGGCTATGCTTGCATTAGTCCCACTGATAATATTGAGCGTGAAACCACTACCGTATTCTTGGTCATTAGACGTCATATTAACAATAATGTTGCCTTCACTTAGGACACCACCACTATTAGAACCGTTTAACGTTATATTTGTAGCTTCGGTATTATTCAGCCCATCTACGTTAATGACAGTATCAGTAGCGCCTGAAATACCGCCAAATTCTATAGTTACACCGCCAGAAGGAGCCGTCATGGTTCCTGCACCAAGCACGGCATCAAGAGCTGGGGCGTCCGTAAAGCCTGCTGTGCCAATTTCAGACATATTTGTGGGCGCAGTTGCACTGGCAAGGCCTGCACCGCCCATAATGAGCATACCGGCAATGGCAAGAGTTCCAAATGTGTTGAGTATGCGGCATTTACTTAAGACCGCTTTATAGCGGTTGAGCAAATTGCCAATGGCATTTTTACTTAAAGTCATAACATCTCCAAAATATAAGGTTATATATTTTCCCCGTGGCGGGGCCGTAAACAAAATTATTCTTTACTTGTAGTGTCAGTGGTTTTTTCTTCTTGACCTTGCGTGTTTACAGGCGGAAAGGGTACCCCTTCGCCAAGGTCGGCAGGTAGGTTAGGCTCTGTTATGACTTTAGGCAGAGGAGGAAACGTTACAGCAGTTTTGTTATATAAAGCTTGTGCTTTTGTGGTGATGTCTTCAGGCATGGCTTTGAAGTTTTGCCCGTCATTCACATAGATGATGCCGTCTTTTTTTACGATAAGGTCATATACCTTTTTTTGTTCATCCAAAACGGTATTTAAGGCATTTAAGAGGGACTGAGTTGCTAACAGCTTAGAATTATTAAGCTGCGTTTGCAGCTGGCGGGCTGCCTCAATGAGATAGGCACGTGCTTGGTCTTTGTTCTTGTACTCACTGAGTTTTTTTTCAATTACAGTAAGGTTATGCTGATAAATCTCTTGTGCATCCTTCATGTGCTTAGCAGCGTCCTGTGCATGATTCCCATTACCGATGATGGTATTTACATCTAGCATGGCTAGTTTAGAAACTTCTTCTTTGTTTTGATCAATGCAGCCCATAAGTCCTCCAAGGCAAAAAGTTATTAGTAGTAGTGCTTTAGCTATTTTTTTCATGGTGTTCCCCTGTTTGGTGTAGATTCTCTCGCCCATATGCTTGAGAAAAAATGAACTTTCATCACAAAAAAAGCCACATCTGTAAAAACTCTAATACTATAGTGTGTTAGCTATAGATGTATAAGTTTTTACGGAGTTGCTTATAATGTCTTTTACTGGTCTTATATTTGGCAGATGATAAGGAAGTTGGGAATCGTTGTCAAATTGTCTGGGTGCACACTTTGATGAGTGTTCACTCTTAGATGGTGTTTTTGTGCTTGAGCTCAGAAGACTTTTAGAGGCGCTACGGTAATTAAAATACTCTTTTTATGCTTAAAAAATAGTATTAATTCATGCACTTGTCTCTGTTATGTGAATGTTTTTTTCAAAATATCTTTACAATTGCGTGCTAAAAGAACTGCGGCCCTTTAGCTAACTGGTATTTCCTTAATAGTGCTTAGTGTTTCCGTAAAAATGATAGCAACACTTTACAAATTAAATTGTAACCTAATTGTTAATTGTGTATTGCTTCACAAATATTTTGTGAACATAAATTTAGAAGAGAAAAACATGAGCTTAGGTATATATAATAAATCTCGTTGATAGCATAATGTTTCTAGAGAAAATATGTGTAATATTATGGTGTTAAATTTTTGAGGATTGATTTGAAGATAGTTTGAGAGGGTAAATTTCTTTACGAAGCACAAAAGGCTGCCACTGCTGCTTTGCAAGTTCCTAAACAAACTAGTCGTGAGGTGTGTAACGTAGTCATTCAGAGGAACAGCACTTTGATAATCTATGCTCTTGTAAAAGGTATGCAGAAGATACCAGCTTTGGAACCGACTCAGGGGCAAGCGGGGGTGAGTAGAGGGATGGAAAACCGTAACGTTTGTTTGATTTTCTCACTTCCATTACTACGCTACGAACGAAAATTTTTCTCTAATATTTTCATTTCGTACCTATAATAAAAGAAAAAGAGCATAGACATAATAAAGGATATGATGGGGTAAGAAATGCCCAGCATTTCCTCAGTGGGATTGAGCGGTAAAATAACATATATCCAGAAAAGACGAAGCCCCACACTGCCAAAAAGCCCTAAAATCATGGGGATAAAGGATTTACCTAAAGCGCGCACCGCTTGAGAATAGATATATTGCGGAATGGTGCAAATATACATGGGCAATACCACAATCATAAACTGCGCACCCACTTGTATAATGGCGCTGTCTGCTGTGAAAAGCGAAAGAAGTGGCACTCTAGCCAATAAGAAGATAGCCACAAGCACAGGCATCATAATAAAAGCAATAAGTGTAATTTGGCGTACGGACTGCTTAACCCTATCTATATTGCCAGCACCTAAGTTTTGCCCCACAAAGGTAACTACTGTGGCGGATAAGGAACTTAATACAGCGTCCACAACACCGTCTAAACGAATAAAGGCTGCCCAAGCTGCCACAGCTACCGTGCTAAAGCTATTGATGGCGCTTTGCACGGCCATATTGGAAATGCTGGCAAGCATGCTTTGAATGCCTGCAGGAATGCCGAGGGCGGCAATATCTTTCATAAGGGAAAAGTCTAGCTTTGGCGTATATTTTTCGGTTTCTTTTAATCGCTTTGCGAGCATGTAAATAAGTATGGCAGCACTGACCCCTTGAGAAAATACTGTAGCAATGGCGATACCAAAAACGCCCCATCCCAAAACTAAAGCCAGTAAAATATCTAAAACAATATTCAGTAAGCAACAAAAAATGAGTACATACAGAGGCCTTTTAGCATCACCCATGGCACGGAAAACACCGGCTAGTAGGTTATATACCACGCAAAAAAGTATGCCGGACATATACGTACGCAAATACGTTTCAGAAAGCGCCATATTATCCGCAGGTGTATCTAAGAGCTCCAGAAATTCACGAGAAAAAATAAAGCTTAAAACCACTATAACAAAGCCCATGCTTAAAAAAAGTACATGCCCATTATAAATAATGGCTTTAAGTTTGGAGAAATTATTCTCCCCAAAAGAGCGGGATACATAGGCTGTAATGCCTATGGAAATACCAATAAAAAAATTGGTAACCATGGCAATAAGCTTTACTGCAGAGCCTCCTACGGCTGCAAGCTCAGCGCTGCCAAGACCTCTACCTACGATAATAGCGTCCACTATGCTATAAAAGTGTTGAAAGAAAGTGCCTGCGAGGATGGGCACAAAAAACAATAAGACTTGTTTCCAGATAATACCTTCAGTAATTTCATTTTTAGTGGACATGTAAAGCCTTTATTATACTTTTTCTACGTATTCAATAACCATATCTTGATCGCAATACACATCAAAAACAGAATTAATAAGCTGTTTTGTATAAGGATGCGTAGACTTATTCACCAAATCATGACTTGTAATGTGCTCTACAATTTCCCCGTCATACATAACAATGATTTTATCACTAATGTCTTTAACGACGGCCAAGTCATGGCAAATAAAAAGCATGGTCAAAGCTTTTTCTTTGCGCAGGTTATGTAATAAGTTTAACACTTGATTTTGTATGGAAACATCAAGGGCAGATGTGGCTTCATCGCAAATAAGAATATCAGGTTCAATAATTAAAGCTCTAGCAATGGCCACCCTTTGCAATTGCCCCCCCGAAAGTTGGTGGGGAAATCTTTTCATGAAATCTTGGGGGAGTTCTACTTTATCCAAATACGCCTTGGCTTCTTTTTCGGCTTCTTTTTTACTAATTCTATCGTAATTGATTCTTGGCTCGCACAAATAATCCCCTATGGTCATACGAGGGCTAAAAGAAGAAAGCGGATCTTGATAGATCATTTGTACTCTACGGTGAAAGTTTCTTCTTTCTTTCATGGGCAGTTTCCAAAAGTTAACACCATCAACAAGAACTTCCCCGCTGGTGGGCTCTAAAGTTCCCAAAATCATTTTGGCAACGGTGCTCTTGCCACTACCACTTTCGCCTACAATACCAAGGCATTGACCTTGGTCTAAGTCAAAAGAAGCATTTTTTACGGCGTGGAGTTTTCTGGAATGAAAAATTTTATTTAACGAGTTTACCACAATATGTTTTTGCATGGCATTTACCCCTTGCCTTTTGTATCATGAAGTTTTGGAACAGAGTTCAAGAGCATTTTGGTGTACTCGGACTTGGGCTCATAAATAACCTCATTCCTTGAGCCCCATTCCACAATTTCTCCGTTTCTCATGACGGCAATTTTATCTGCCAAGTAAGAAGCTACCCCCATATTATGTGTCACCATGACGATTGTGGCATTAAATTGCTCTTTGAGTTCTTTTATTTGCCGCACCACTTGCGCTTGTACCGTCACATCAAGGGCGCTGGTGGGCTCATCAGCAAGGAGTAGTGTGGGCCTTGCTGTCATGGCCATGGCAATGCCCACCCTTTGATTCATGCCACCGCTAAGCTGGCAAGAATACGAGTTGAGTACACGGTCTGGGTCTTTTAGGTGCATCATGCGTAGCATTTTGCTGGCAATTTCTTTGCATTTTTGTTTGGTGGTTTTTTTGTCATGTACGCCAATGGCTTCTATGTATTGTGACTCAATTTTACGAATAGGGTCGAGAGCTGCGCCTGAATTTTGGAAAATCATGGCTATATCTTTACCGCGAAGCTTATTAAATTCAACGCGATTAAGCTTTGCCACGTCTGTATCTTTAAACCATATGTGACCACTTTTTACTTTGGCACCCATGGGCAAAAGTCCCAATATGGCACGAATGAGCGTGGTTTTTCCGCTACCACTTTCGCCCACAATGCACACAAGCTCTCCGCTGTCAGCAGAAAGAGAGACGTTTTTTACAGCAGGAAATCCGTTGCCATATTCAATATGGCAGTTCTCGACCCTAAGTATATCCATCTTAGTTTACAACCTTCCAGTCTTTAGTAATAAAATAATAGTTGAGAGGGTGCATGGTAATGCCTTGCACTTTCTTGGAGGCTAGTGTGATGTCATCAGGAGCGTAGAGCCATACATTGACATCATTATCAATGATATGCTGCTGCGCCTTAATGAAAATCTTCATTCTTTCTTTGGGATCAAAGGTCACTTTAAGCTCTGCCATAAGGGCGTCAAATTCGGGGTTGGAATAGCCTCCGTAGTTATCGCTGCCGCCTGTGCTAAAGCCTGCTTCTAAGAATTTTTGTCCATCGCCTACATTCACAGGGAAGGCGCCGTCAATATCCATATCCACATCTACGTGATCTGCAGGGTTATACGAAGCATTTTCAATGGATCTAATATTAATTTTAATACCGATGGTTTTAAGCATGTGCTGAATGGCTTCAGGCAATGCTACGCCATAGATGTTGCTTTGTGCTTGTAAAACAAATTCTAAGGGTTTACCGTCTTTACCTTCTAAAATGCCATCGCCATTTTTATCTAAATATCCGCCTTGCTTCAAAAGCTCTTTGGCTTTGGCAAGGTTATAAGCTTGGGGGGTGATGTGCTCATGCCCATAATTGGCAGGCTCAGGAAAGGGCATATATGCAGGAGAAGCATATCCATTACCAATAATCTTGGCCACCACGTCTCTATTGATGGCATAAGATATGGCTTTGCGTAAGACGGGGTCTGCAAGGGTGTGTCCAGGTCTTGTATTTAGCACAATGTCATATTCTCGCACACCTGGGCGACGCAAAATTTGGGCACCTTCTTTATTGCCTTCCATGCGTGAAACTGTGGTCATGGTGGGGCCTTGGGCCACGTCAAGGTCTCCGGCTAAGATAGCATCAGCTTTAGCGTCATGAGCTATGTTTTTTGCTGTAATAGACTTAATTTCAGGTGCACCGCCCCAATATTTTTCATTGGCTGCAAGTTCAAAACGCTCTTCAGAAACGTGGTTGGTTACATAATAAGCGCCAGTGCATGCAGGTTTTGTATCCACATTTTTAAGGTCCGTCACATCAACTATAGTGTACATGCCGTCAGTTAAGTTATTTAAAAAACCGCTGAAAGGCTCTGTGGTGGTAATGGTTAAGATGTTTCCTTGAGCTACCATGTCTTTAATTTTAGCATGGCCGCCTCTGGCGTTGGTTTTTATGGATCTTTCTAAGGAGGCTTTTATAGCTTCAGCAGTTAAAGGTTTGCCATTGGTAAAAGTTACATTGTCTCTAATCTTAAATTCATAAGTGGTGGGATTAACAATTTTATATGATTCTGCTAAAGCAGGGATTACTTCAAGTTGCTCACTTAATGTTACCAAGGGTTCGCAAATTAAAAAACGTGTGACGTTTACCCCGTTCCAATCCTTGGCAGGATCCATACCATCTACCCAGCGGTAAGGGGCCACATTAAGATGTGTAGGATCTTGTGCTTTTACCACTTGCGGGCTTGTAAAAGCCGCCATGGCAAGTAGTAATAGTAAAACTTTTACCTTTTTCATCAAAAAAACTCCTTTTATTGTTGTTGTGGGTCAAATTTGTCGCGTAAGCAATCACCAAGAAGGTTAAATACAATAACATTCAGTAATATAACCAAACCCGGTGCATACAATAACCAAGGGGCAGAGTGCATATAATCCTTGCCTTCGCTGAGCATAAAACCCCATTCGGGCGTAGGAGGCTGTGAGCCAAGCCCCAAGAGTGAAAGGCCTGCAATGGCAAGGAGTTTATTGCCAATATCTTGCGATATAATAACCAAGAGCGAAGGCGCCACATTGGGCAATAAGTACGTGCGTAAAATTTTAAAGGTAGGCGCGCCGCCAAGCCTTGCTTGCTCTATAAATGTAGAGTTTTTTAGCGAAAGCACCATGGAACGGCTCACGCGGGCATAGGATGTCCACCCTGAAATGGTCATGGCCAAAATCAGATTAGAAAGCCCCGTGCCAAGCACCGCTATAATGGCGAGAATAAGAATAGTACCAGGGAAGGACATGAGCACATCGGCAAAGCGCATAATGACCGTATCCACAAAAGAACCGGCATACCCTGCAATTAAACCTAATAAGATGCCAAGGCTTGCTATAAACATGGTCACCGCAAAGGCTATAAATAGGGAAGTTTTTCCCCCGTGCAAGAGACGACTAAAAAGGTCGCGCCCCAATTGGTCTGTGCCCATGAGAAATTGCTCGCTGGGCGGCGCCAGTAAATGGTCATAATGCGGCTCAATGGGGTCATAGGGCGCTAAATAACCGGCAAAATATGACAGTAAGATGAGTACTACAGCGCTAAATAGTGACAAATACAGTACAATATTTGTTTTCGTGTTAGCCTTCATGTTTTGCCTCACTCCCTGCTATTCTAATTCTTGGATCAAGATATTTATAGGAAATATCCACCAAAAGATTGACCATAACGTAAATAGTGCCCACCCAAAGAACATAGCCTTGAATGAGCTGATAATCTCTATTGGTAATGGCCTCAATGGCTGTTTTTCCAATACCATTCCAACCAAATATGGTCTCTACAATCATGGTGCCGCCCAGCAAGTCTCCAAAGGATATGCCAAGGAGCGTCACAAGCGTTAGTAAGGAATTGGGCAGTACATGACAAAAAATGATGCGCATACGACTAAGCCCTCTGGCTTCACCGCCCAAAATGTAGAGCTGGTTCATTTGCTCCAGCATGGCGGAACGTATTCTGCGAATGAATAAAGCCGCAAGGCCAATGGCAAGGGTGATGCTTGGCATAATGAGGTGCTCAGCAGACTCACTGCCACTGACAGGAAGCAGTTTTAGTTGCACAGCAAGCCAGTAAATGAGAATAAGCCCCACCCAGAAGTTGGGCATGGCAAGGCCTACAAAGGAAATCATACGAATAATGGTATCAATGGGCTTTTTGTGGTACACGGCAGAAAGTATGCCCAGTGGAAAGGCAATAATTATCATGAGGAAAAAAGATGCCACCGCAAGGTTAATGGTGTTGGGCAGCTTTCTAGATAAAACCTCGTTAACCGTTTGGCCATAATGCACCGACATGCCAAGGTCACCCTGCACAACGCCCTTCATCCATTCTACATATTGCACTAAGAAGGGTTTATCCAGCCCATATTGCTCTTTTAATTTAGAGATGACTTCAGGGTTTTGCTCTGCGCCCATGCTGGCAAGGAGCTGTTGCACAGGGTCAGAGGGGAGTATGGCTGTCATGGCAAAAACAAAGAAGGTTAAGCCTAGCAAAATAACAAGTAAACTTAAAAATCGTCTGGCAATGTATAATAACATCTATGCGCCTCTTGTCCCATTATACGCAAAAATTCTATAAAAATTGTGTACGCAAAAGAGAACTCTTGCGTACACAATACAGGAAGGGGGATTTTTAGAATTTATATTTTACGAGAAGCGCAGCTTTATAGCCGTCGCGTTTTTCCCAATCATTGCTATTGGCATGATTCCACGTATCTTCATCCACACCGTTAATGATATAACCAAGCTGCAGGGTAGCAGAGAGGTTTTCATAAATCTGGTAGGTGCTGTCGAGGTTGAATTCTACCACATAGTCATTTTCGGTTAGGTAGAAGTCCCCACCGGAAAGCGCGCGCTGGGACCCGAGGTATTTAGCATTTTGAGCATCGTTGGTGCCGCCCCAATAGGCCACCTTAAAGGTGTGGGAAAGCTTATCCATGAAGGACATATTGCTAAGGCTTAAAGCCACACCCCATGTGCCGGAGAAGTCGAGGTTTAGGTCATAACCTGGGTTAGCCCATGCGGCATCGGCAATGCTCCATGTGGAGTCAGATACAAAGGAAGTAAACCATGCGTCCGGTGCAATGTTAGGTAATCTTTCAGAGCCATTTTTCATGTCACCGTCATCACCGGAGCCGTACCAGAACATGATACCTGGGGTACCCCAGCTCATTTTATATTCTGCTAAAGCTTTAATGACCCAGCCTGCACGCTGATTATCCGCACGCATATCGGAAGCATTGGTGCCAGCTTGTGCTTTAAGGTCGTAGGTGCCGCCGTAAGATGTGGCGCCATAGTTAAAGTCAAAGCCAAACTTAAACGCGTCATAGTTAAATGTTACGGGTAAGCCCACCCAGAAAGCGTCTTGATAAGCAGGGTCATTGTCCATAAGTACATTGGCGCCGCCCACAGGGAAAATACCTTGTCTAAGCAGATATTTAGTTCCGCCGTAGCCGGTGTCCATTCTGCTGTCGCCGGTTAAGTCTTCCGCTGTTCCAAAAACATGCTTTCCTATGGCGCCGTACATGGCCCAAGGGGTAACTGTCCAGCCGCTTCCGCTTACAGGTACGGATAGCATGAAGATATCCATATTATCTAAATAATTAGAAGCATCTCCTCTGGTGGAGCTGTTGGTGTAATTGTCGTTATAGGGGCGCATCCATGCTGCTGTTAAGCCCACCATATCGTTAATTTTGTAATTGGCTACAATACCGGCTACGTCTGAGCCAAGTACAGCTGGGCCGCCGGCAGCTTCAGGGTTTTGCCCCCATTGCAGGCCCATGCGAAATTGCAATTGTGTGTTGGGCACAAACCAATCAATATAGGCGTGTTTGAGTTTTACAATGGTTCCATCAGTACCAAGGGCTCCGCCGCTACTTCCGTTACCCCAATAGGTATCACCCAGCTCAAAGTAGACTGTTCCGGAAAGTGCTTCAGAGGCTATGGCATCCACTTGTAAGCGAATACGGTTGAGTGCATGAAAGCTATCTGCGCCAGTTTGCCCATAAAACATGGTATCTGCCATGCCAAAACCATAAACCCATTCGCCTTTAGCCTTAAAATCAATGGCGCTGGCGCCCGTGGCCGCACCAAAAAGCATCCCCGCTGTTAATAACAACGTTGCAAGTTTTTTCATCCTTTCCTACCTTTTTCTAAACTACACATAGTATTTGCTTATAAGAGTGAAGAGTTTTCCATAAGCATACTCCCCCATGCCTTAAAGGCATGACAGTAGCACTTCATTCGATACAGAAAATGAATTTCTTTGTCAAGATTGAAAGGTGGAGATTGTGCAGATGTTAACAAAATATTAAATGGGTATTCGTTTTGTATGAATTATACGGACAGACTTTGCACAGAGGACTCTCGCATAAAGATTTGTAGCAAAGATGCTGCTAAAATGTATATTTACCTGTTCGTATTTTCGGGCTGTTGCCATGTCTTTTTCCGCTTATTTTCATGGGCCTATTCCTTTAA
>CAYJNG010000003.1:0-27971 GCA_964371505.1 uncultured Desulfovibrionaceae bacterium | reverse complement strand
TTTCGGGCTGTTGCCATGTCTTTTTCCGCTTATTTTCATGGGCCTATTCCTTTAATACTATATTTAACCTCTCTCATTGTTGAGATGATAACGTTGTAGTTTTTCTTAGGTTTCAAAGGGTTGTGCTTATGTTTTTTTCTTGTGCGTGCGCTGAGGTGAAAAATGCATCATCTCAATAATGATTTATGTGGCCCCCCTCTTGATTCCCTCTACTTTTTGTACCATAGTGTTTGTACGAGTATTTTTGTAGTACGCAAAAAAGAGTGAGGAAGCTATATGTATCGTAAAATTTGTACGCTTTGTGTTTGTATGCTTTTTCTTATGCCCCAGTGGGTATGGGCCAGTGGTTTATTGCAAGCCACACAAAATAAAGACATGGCCGGTGTGGAGAAAATGCTGAAAGGCGGAGCTGATGTAAATGTTGTGAATGAGCATGGCATATCGGCTCTTATGGTGGCGGCGGCGGCCAATGATGCGCCCATGGTGCAGTTGCTTATTGATAATAAGGCTACTGTGGATTTGACAGACAAAAACGGCATGACGGCGCTTTCTTATGCCGCAGCCATGGGCATGGAGGATGTGGCGAAGGTATTGCTTAAAAATAAGGCTAATATCGATGTCCAAAGTAGCCAAGGTGAAACCCCAGCCATGCTTGCTAGCAATCATGGTCATGAAAAAATGATGCTTTTTTTATTGCAAAATGGTGCAGATATAAAAATTACTTCTAAAAGTGGCGCCACCATGCTTATGCATGCTGCTTCTCCTGGTTTTATGTCTTGCGTGAAGTTTTTGCTGGATAAAAAAGTGGATGTGAATGCCAAGGATAATGACGGCGCTACAGCACTTATGTTTGTGGTTATGGATGGATCTGAGGAGCTTATTAAGCTTCTTTTGGCTCATGGGGCCAATCCCTTACTTGCCGATAATGATGGGCAAGGAACACTGACTTATGCGCAAGATAATGGTAATGAAAAAGCGGTTGAATTGATTCTTGCGCATGTAGAGAAGATGCAAAATAAATAACTGTTTTTACAAACTTCATATAATTTAAAATACTACATAAGGAGAAATTATGTTTGGTAAGTTATTAGCAAAAGTGGGTATTGGTAGTGCAAAGGTAGATACCGTTTTAGACTCCATGACTGTAACGCAAGGTGATACGCTTACAGGCACGGTGCATATTCAGGGCGGAAAAATTGATCAAGATGTGAATCATGTGACCATTTCTGTGAGAACTTTGGCTCAAGGTACACGTGAGGTGGATGGTGAAGAAGAAGATTATAGCACTTCCAAAACTGTGGGATCTTTAAAAATAGATCAGCCCATGAAGGTGGAAGCAGGGGAAAAATATGAAATTCCTTTCAGCTTTAAACTCCCTGCAGAAACACCCATTACCTCCATTGCTTCAGGGAAAAATGAATCTAAAGTATGGGTATATACCGATCTTGATATTGAATCCGGCCTTGATAGCGGCGACCGTGACTATCTAAGCGTGCAGCCACACCCTGCCGTAGCTCTCATGTTAGATAAGTTCGTGCAAAACGGTTTTGAATTTAAAAAAGTGGATGTGGAAGTGGGCTATTTAAATACGCCTAACTTTTCCAGTGCTTCTGGTATCTATCAAGAGGTGGAAATGCGCCCCAGCGGTGGCTTTAGTTGGAATAGCCGCACCATTAATGAAGTGGAACTGAGCTTCATTGTGGATGAAGACACCATACACCTGCTTGTGGAAGTGGACCGTAGCTTTTCTGGTGATGGCTATACTTCCATCAGCTATCCTGCATCTGTGCAAGGTGATGAAATTAATGTTTATTTTGAACAGGTTTTTCCTGCGTAAAGTACCCAATTTTGCTTTGAAATTGTAAAGCTACATTGCTGGCCCTTGTGTTGTACGATGCAAGGGCCTTTTTGGTTTTACTGCTTTTTTATATGCACTTGTTGTAAGTTCATAATGTATTCATGAGGGGCGTGGTCTTTATTGGTAAATAGCAGATACACAGAGCCTTGAGGCAGGCTTAGGGTGCCTATGTTTTTTTGCGTAAAGTCAGTCCAATCTTTGGTAATAGGCAGTTCTGCGTAAAAATGGGTGCTGGCATTAAGCAGGCTGTGCATGGTGGGGCTTTCCAAGACAAATACCCCCACAGTAAAGCTTTTTTGCATGACACTCTGTCGGCTGTAGGTAATGCTGATGCTGTAGGTGCCAGCTTCGCTGATATGTATGGGAAAGAGCACAGCCGCGCCATTTTCCCACTCTTGAAGGTAATGGGGCTGTGTTTGCGTGTGTAGGCTTATGTTGCGCGCTAGGCGTAAATCGGCATCTTTGGGGTATAGAGTCCAGTTTTCACGCCAAGTATATCGTTCCGGTACAGGGGGGGTGTAGGCATGGGCTGTACCACAATGCGTAAGCGGAGCAAGAAAGGAGGCTGTGCAGAGTAGGCAGGCAGTAATTTTTTTTATCATATTTATCCCGTATAAAAGGGCTTAGCTTTATTATGCCACTAAGCCCTTTCTTAAGTTTTAATCGTCGCTGCTGTCATCGCTACTGTCGTCATTGCTGTCATCATCATCGTCGTCGTCATCATCGTCATCATCGTCATCAGAGCTTTTCTTTTTTCCGCTGCTACTTTTTTTAGGTTTCGACGCCTTAAAAAGTCCGCCAATGAGTTTTTTAATAATCCAAAAGATGAAAAGTAAAATGAGTAAGCCGATAATGACTTCATGGGGGACAAATTCTTCTTCTGCGGCAAAGGCCATATCACACATGCCAAAGAACAGAGCGGTACTGAGAAAGAGAATGTATTGCATGGTATATCCTTGGTTTGTGAGGCCGCTTTTTTATGCAAAAGGCAAGCGGCCTCATACTTGTGGTCTTTCTTGTAGGCTTATTTTCTTTTAGAAGAGCTTTTGGAGGAGCTTTTATAAGAGCTTTTGGAACTACTGCTTTTGGACGAGGATTTTTTCTTCTTCTTATCATCGTCATCATCGTCATCGTCGTCATCCATTTGCTCCACAGGGGAACACCCGCCGCAGCCGGTTAGCGGAGCGGTTACCATGAGTAGTGCTGCAAAAATAAGAACAAATTTCGCCTTTCTGCCACCTAAAAAATGAAATAATCCCATAAAATCCTCCTTTATGGATACATTGCTTATTGTTTATTGGGGTAATTGTGCGCCATAATTTGGTACAGCGCCAAAAAGCTTTATGGCGTCGGCAAAGGGGTATTTATTGGCATACATGCTAACGCTGGAAGTAATGCTGCCTTGTTGGTTTTGCCCAAGCATAGTACGCAATTGATTGGCTTGAGAATGGGGGTCATGGTTTACTTCTTCTTTATAAGATGCTGTAAGGAAATGAGAAGCGTAATCTTTGTTAATGGCCTTGGCAATTATAGACATATCAGTAGGTGCCACATTGCCTTCTGCGCTATTGAGTTCCACATCGCCAAAAAGATCTACCGTCACGGGAAAAAGCGTGCCTTCATAGGTAATAAGTAAATCGCCTTTTTTGTTAAAGAGAAACATATTGTTATCTATGGAAATTTGGCGTTTAGGGTCATTATGCGTGGTGTCCACAGCGGCCCAAGCGTTAAAAGCCATAAGATTATTGCGTATTGTATAGTCCATGCCGCTCTTAGCACGAATTCCATAGCCCATATCGCTCATCTCTGCTGTGCGCGTCCACGTGAAAAGAACGGTATTGTTACTAAAATCTAAATGCGAACGGTGATTTGCTTTGCCCCCATACAGCTCTACGGCAGACATAACGTTGCCCACAAAAACGCAGTTTTCAATGCGTACCTTACCATCGGCTTGGAAGCGAATGCCGGCGTTATTTCCGTTGAGGAAGAGGCAATTTTTAATCTGTAAATTTCCTTCAAATCCACCGGAGGAAGGGCCGCCTATGAGCGGCATTTTGGCATTGGGAATACTGGTGGTGGTGGCTTTTTGTGGTGGATGCAAAAGCAAGCCGCCAAGCCCTGCCACAAGCCCTTTACTGGCGTGATAGTTATTGGATTCTCCTTTGTCAAAAAGCAGGCCATCAATAACAATATCTCCGTTTTTTACAGCAATACGCAAAAGAGGGTGATTTAATCCGGATTTATTGGACGCATTACTGGGTTGAATTTTGCTTTGGTGGTTTAAGATATCTCTTACACTAAAGTCTGTGCTATAGCCCCCTTCAAGGTGCAGCGCTTTTTTTAAAATGATATTGCCAGTATTCATGAGTCCAAAATAATTGCCCTGAGCAATTTTAATAATGTCGCCATCTTTGGACTTATCAATGGCTTTTTGTATGTTTTTTAAGGCCGTTTGTGGGCTTTTACCATCATTATTATTTTTTCCTTTTTCTTGCGATACATACCACACAGCACCTTGAGTGCTATTGGCTACTTCTTCAGCGGCAAAGGCGTGTGCGGCACTTAGCATGAGGGCCAAAGCCATGAACAGTGCAGAAAACTTCATATGTTACCCCTTATTTTTTTGCGCCAATGTAGCACAAATAGTATTGATTTTATCTTGTATATCGTCGTAGTTTTTGGTGCGCATTTCGTGAATAAGTATAAGTATTCCCACAACGTTCTTCACTAGGGTTGCACCGCTGGGGTTGGGGTCTACGTGCTCATTTTGGGTATCGCTTGTGGGGGGGGAAATAAGGGCTGTGGCTGTGCCCACATCCTGCATGCTTAATTGGTAAAGGAGTTCGCCCCAGGTAAAGCCCTCATGGCATAAGGCAAAGCGTTCAATGCTGTCTCCGCCGCGCGAAGAAATTTCCTCCAACATTTGCGCGGAGCCTGGGGCAATGGTGCAGGTAATAAGCATTTCCGGCATGGAGCGGTTGGGGCGTAAAATAACATTGGCACCAAGCTTTGCAATGCGCTCTCTATTGCTGTCATTGACCAGCTCCGCGGTAACGCCATTTGCGTATTGTGTTTCTTTATCAATACGATAAATGAGGTCAAAAACATGAGAATCTGAACCTATATTGTGCTCGTCAGCCAGCGCGTACACTCTTTCGGCGTGGTCCATGCGTATTTTTTCAAAAAAACCTTCTTCATTAAGATTAGCATTAACAAGGCGTACGCCTTTAAGGGCATCGCCGTGTTCAGCAAAATATTGAATGATACTTTCATTGGCGTCTTGATTGCTGTTCACAAGTAAAATATCTTTATCACGATACTTTAAAGAAACTTTTTTTTCTTTTATGAAACGTTCCAACCATAGATAATTATTTCTTTCAATGGTTTTGGCATTACAATAAACAATAACATGATCATACAGCATGGGAAACCACCTTCCTATGTGTTTTAAGTCTTGATAGGTTTTAAAAAGAAAGCCTGTTACCCCTGCCGTATAGAAAAAACGGAAGGGTAAATAAATAATCATAAGCAAAATAACATACCATTGAGTGATGGTATGAATGGGGAAGTGGTCTCCATAACCCACCGTTGTAGCAGAAATAACAGTGAAGTACATGGACTTGGAATAAGAAATGGCAACATCTGCAGGGCTTAAGCTGTTATGCAGCTGCACATATCCATAAGAAATAATGCAAAATTCCATAATAAATAATGCAATGTTTACTATGGGCCTGCGAAACATATTGCGCGAAAAAGCGTAGTGCAAAAAGCCACATTTTTTTAAAAGTTTTAGTCTGAATATGGTGCTTAGCATGGGCTACTTCCTTGTGCAAAAAGCAGGGTAGGTATGAGTAAAAATCTTCTGCGCATTCCCTTTTTTATACGTTGTGTGGTGTAAAAAAGGGAATGCAGAAAACTAATATTACTTTCTAGGGCATTTTGCGCCAACGCCGCCTACTTTTCTGGCAAAGTTATAGGCGTCTGTCATATTATTATAGGTGACCATGGCGTAGACATTGCTGCCTCGTGCTTCCATCATTTTCTTTAAATTACGATTATCCACTTCTATTTTTCCGTTGGCGCAGTAAACGGAATATTCCACAGCTTCAGCTTGCCCCAGTAAAAGAAAGGGGAGTGCCAACAGTAGGAAGGTAAAGAATATTTTTTTCATGGAAGGTCTCCTTGATGTTTATACGTTGCACGGGCTAAGGTTACTGTGTTTTTTGTAAGCCTTGCCAATATTTTTTGTCATTCACCATATCCCAAAAGCGTGTTTCATCAACTTCTAAAATGATACGTGCCTTTTGTGCGCCGGCAGGGCCGTCGATGGGGTAGGGCAATGACTGCCCATAAGAAAGGGTGTATTGATCATTCACATCTATGAATGCTGTGATTTCCTTGGTAATAATGCTGGGGTCAATGATGATAGCTGATACGATGAGATCCCAAACGAAATGCGTAAATTGAGCGTCCTTTGTAAAGCTGATACCCGTGTGGGATGTGCTCACAAGTTCACCAAGTTTTGTGCCTTTTAGGCTTTGCTTAAAGCGGTCATAGTGTTCTTTTTTAAAGACAATTTTTTCTGCTACATCAAGACCCACCACAATTTGCTCCTTAAAGGGGGCACGCACAGCCATACGAGCAGCTTCTGGGTCAAACCACCAATTAAATTCTGCCGCAGGGGTTACATTACCACCTGTGTAAAAAGAGCCACCCATGTAAATAACTCTCTTGATAAGAGAAATAATGTCTGGCGCTTTCATAATGGCAAGGGCAAGGTTGGTGCATGGGCCAATGGCGGCAATGGTAATTTCATGCGGGTTTTTACGCACCGTGTCGATGATAAAATCCACACCGTGCATATCGATGGGGGCAAGGGCGGGCTTTGCTCCATAGGTTTTTTTATAAAACTCTTGCCATGATTGAGGATTTTGCAAACCAAAGGAGCCCATCCACACATCACGGCCAATGCCAAAAAGCTTGCGCTCCAAAGCTATATTAAGGTGGCGCTGGGCGCGTATGGGGTACTCTATGCCCATGGCCACGGGTATGGAGTTTTTTCCGGCAATTTGTAATTGGTAAAGGGCCGAGGCTGTGCCGGCTTTAGCCCATGAATTACCGGAAACGGTGGTGATACCCACAAGGTCCACTTTGGGATCATTGGCAAGCATAAGCATGGCAATGCCATCGTCAAAGGCGTCCACCATATCGGCGTCGAGCAGAACTTTTTCTTTTGCTTGAGCAGCAAAACTTGGCTGTGCAAAAAAAGTAAAAAAACTCAGTAACAGCGCACTACAGAAAAAAAACAGGGTATGTTTTATGAGCATGGGCAACTTCCTTTTGATTTTATGCTGTGAAAAATCCTTTGCAGATGTTCTTTTTTGCAAGCTAAGGCTAAGGCACAAAAATAGCATCATCCTTAGAATGAACTTGTAAAAAAATATGAAAATAAGGGAAAAACTATCTCATCTCAGTGATGAGAAGCGCGGAATTATAGATTTTTTAACGCTTATTTCATGGGGGCTTGAGGGTGTTTTACCATGTGACTTTTTACAGCGTAATGCTATGAGCCATGCGTAGCAAAGGAAGCTGTGTTTGCTGTCATGGCTCTGGCTTATGCGCTAGAAAATGTATTTTCCATCAGGTAAATTGATTTTCATTATTGACGCTCATAAAAGAAAATACGGGGGGTGTTTTATATAATGCCAGTGTGAAAAGAAGAGGAAGAGAAAAAAGCGTTTAAGGGAAGAACCTGTTTTTAGGCAAGGTTCTCCCCTTAGGAAATTTATGCATAGTCTGTGCTATTAAAATACTCTATAAGTATGGTTACGTTTTTCTTTGAGCTTTTCTTCTTCGCCATAAGGGCCATAATGTATATTGCCGTCTTTAAGGCTTATACTAGGGCTATAGTCATACACTGCCCCGTAAGGAGCCTCGTAACGTAAAATAATATTGGGGTGTAGGTCGCTGCTGTTACATGTAAAGAACATAATGTCTCCGGGCTTGTAGGTATGTAAGAGGCGTCCGCTTTGTAGTTTGCCATCTTCCGTAAGCACGGCTTCATAAGCTTTGGTTTCGCCGCCAAAGGTATTGCGCACCATATACATTTCATGGCCGCCAAAATCTTTGTGGTCAATGGTGGCAAGTTCTTTATCATGGTAATAGGGCGCCACATCGGGCATGCCCTGCCAATCTTTCGTATAGCCTAAAAACTTCACCGCAAAGGGGTTGGCATGCATGTGCGGATAGAGGATATGATCCGTAAAAATAGCATATATTTTCCATGGAGATGCAGGCGTAGCCTTGCCCACTAGGCCCCAAAAATTATATGTACCATAGCACGCTTGCGGCGCAAAAGAGGAGACGGAAAAATCCGCCACTTCATTAACCACGGCGCGCACAAAAACATACTCTTGTAAGTGTAGTTTCTTTAATATGGGCAAGGCTTCTTGCGTTAAAAGTACTGTTTGATGCCCCATTTCTTCGGCGGGTATGGTGTTCATTTTTTCTATGATACGGCCGGGAATATAGAGCTTTTGTGCAGCGCGTTTTTTGTGCATTGCAATGTCAACGCTCCATAAGGGATCATCAATGTCAACGATGAGATTATTGAGCATGTCAAAGTCGTCATTGGTAATAGTTTGAAAATATTGGTAGAGAAGGTGCTCTTGCGCATTGTTTGGCATGTCTTCAACCAGAAGAAAACGCCCATTATTAAAGAGGGCAGAAGAGCTGAAATTGTTCATGGGGGCGTGTGTTGCAAGTTTTTGCTTTTCTTTACTCATATGTGTTTTAAGCTCTTCCACCTTTTGCGCTGTGGTGTTGCTTATGATGAACGTGTTTACATTTTTCATCCATTTTTTGTACTCAGGAGTGAAAGCAGCCTTGTTGACTGTGCTGCCATCTATGGTGAAATTTTCTTCTTGTGTGTACTGTGAAGCAAAGGATTTAGTGGGAAAAAATTTGAGCGTAGAGTCTTCAGGCTTGAGCTGCCAAAAGGTTCTTTGCCAGTGCATGGCATCGGAAGCATCACCACTAAGAATAAACTTTTCCCCGTCCACTGTGGCTATTTGCACCGTGGGGGAAAGCCCTTCTTGCAATAAGGGAAAAGAGCCCACATGGTGCATATCTCTTCCTTTGAGTAAGGTAAAGATGTGTAACACATACTTTTTATGGTTTTCTGCGGAGAATGTTTCATAATCTAAGGAACTTTCATCATGCATACGTACAAGTAAAAGCTCGTCTATGCCGTCATTATTTAAATCTGTAAGTTGTATAAAAGGGACACCCCAAACGTCATACAGTTCCATACCTTCCACTTGATTGGCGGTGAGGGGGCCAAATTCCTTTTCATAGGCCTTGATGGCGGAAGTATAGATGCCATAGTTATGCTTGGCATAAGCCGGCGCGTAGCAAAGTAAAAGTGTAGCAAGACAAAGGAAAAAAATGGGAGAGGCCGTTTTTATTTTAACCACAATGATGCTCCTGTATAAGAATTTTATAACGCGTATACGTAGGCAGACTTATGGGGAATAAGAGCCTTTCGTTACGTTTTCCTGATCATGGAAGAGTTTCACCACGCAAAGACCCGTATGGGTGTTGAGATGTTGCTCTTTATAAAAGGGAATGGTGATGCTATTTCCTGCCTTAATGTTCATAAACTCTTCCGGTTCCTCATGGCCAATGCCAATGTCATAGCTTTTGCCATCACTACCTTGTACTAAGAAGCCAAAATACCCATCATGGGTGGTGTTTTGTGCATAAATACCTTGAATGGTGCTTCTTTCTAAAACTTTTGTGGGGCAGGGGCCTTGGGGTTGGAGAAAATCTTCGATAATGGGGGGAAGGCTCATGGCAAGCAGGCGCGCCTGCGCATCTACATCTTTTTGCTTGGCGGCAAGGGTGTAAAGTCTTAAGGCCGTACTTTTGCGCTCGTCCCTATCTTCTTTGCTTGCCGCATTTTTTTCTGCCTCGCTGTTAAAGCCATGCACAAGGGCAAGATCCCCAAGGCGTGTGAAGGCTGGAATATAGCCGGCTTGGGCTGCTTTGGCATACATGGTGTGGGCTTTGTCATGCGAATAAAGGGAGCTCTCTCTGTTCATGTGCATATCTCCTGCCCGTACTAAGGCCTCGGGAATGTCCAGCGCCGCTATGGTTTGGTACCATTGCAAAGCCTTATCTGCATCGGCTTTAATACCGCGCAAGCCATATTGGTAATAAGCTCCCACGTCTAAGAGCGCTTGCTTTGGCCCCTTGTCGGTTAAAAGCTGTTTTTGCGTAGCTTTTAACTCTTGCTCATGTAAGGGGGGTAATATTTCAGCATTTTGGTAAATTCTCATAACCACATAATCTTTCATGCTAGGGTGAAAGAGTAAGGCGTATGTATATTCTACCTGTACGGATTTGCCTTCTTGCTCCTTGAGTTTATCAAGGTTCATATCCGAAGAAAATAGAGAGAGCGTAGTGCCACCTTGGTCAAACAACAACCACAGGCCATCGCTGTATTCTGCGCCTTTGTACGTAGCCACAGCAGTCTTACGCTCGGTGATTTCCATATTTTTTGCCAAAGCACCAGTGCAGGGCAAGGCTACAAAACAAATGAAACAAAGAGCAGAAAATATTTTTTTCATGCTTTTTCCTCGTGGCTATTTTTGAGTGCCGCTATTTTGGAGCAAGTTTGCAATGGCAGTGTAGCCACTCTCTTGCGCCACTGAAAGTGCCGTCTCACCGCCTCTTGCTGCTTTTGCCTGTGCATTGGCGCCAAGGCTCAGGAACTTTTTCACCAAGGCTTCATTATTGGTGGCGGCTGCCATCATGAGCGGAGTATACATGTCTGGTGTGGTGGCGTAGTGAATGTTAGCTCCCTTGGCAAGCAGCCAATCCACGGCCTTTTCTTGCCCCTGAAGGCTCGCTTCCACCAAGGCCTCATTGAGGGCATGGGGTGCTTTTTGCAAAAGCGGATTTGCGTACAAAAAGTCCAGCATGGCAAGGTTACTATCTGTGGCAGCGCCTTTAAAAACTTCATAAAGCTGTGCTGTTTGCGTGGTGAGCCATGTTTTGTAGAGGGGGTCTTGCAAAAGAAGCTCCACCACGGCTTTATGCCCTTGGCTGGCGGCGGCCACCAGCGGCGTTAAATAAAGGGTGGGCTTGTGTTTGAGGAGTTCTTTTACCACATCAAGGTGCCCTCGCTCTGCGGCATAGGCAATGGGTGTCCACGGGCCTGTGTTGGTATTGATATTAATATCTTGTCCTTCAGCTATGCCTTTTTTAATGCGTTCCATATCGCCTGCCGCCGCTGCATGGCGTAAGTCCGGCGTGGGTTTCCACGGGATGTAAGTAAAGGCGCTGATGATGGCAACCGGAAGGAAAAGATAGAAAAAAACAAAACTTATAATTTTTTTGATATAATTTAACATGCTGCTTCCTCTTTTCTGTTTTGTGCTTTGTCTAACTTTCTTTTTAAACGCCCATCGCTTATGCGCTTTTTCTTATAGTAGGAGCGTGCTAATTTTATGAGGATAATAAGTAAAATCCATATGGCGAATAAGAAAAGACCGCCGGTGCCGCTCTCTTCTTCATCGTCTTCCAGTCCGTCATAGTCGTCATCATCGTTGAGTAAGTATCCAAGAAAGGAGCCTGCGCCCACGCCTAAAGCGGCTCCAATGAGAGCGTCATCAAACATATCATCGTCATCACCATGACCACCTTTTTTCTTTTTCTTAAACTTTGCTGAGAACATGCCCGGCTTAGAATAAGTGCTGGGCATAGATTTTGTGCTGCGTGTTGCAATGGCGCTCAGTGTGGTGGGGCGTGAAAAGCCTGAAGGAGAAAATGTGGATGTTAAGTTGCTTCGAACGTGGTTTTTAGAACCATAATTGCGATTATAACTACTTTTGCTGCTGCTCTTGCTTCCGCTGCTTTTGTAGCTGCTACTGTTTTTAGAACTGCTGCGGCTGCTACTACTGCTGCTACTACTGCTACGGCGTGCTGCCTCTGCTTCAGCGACGAACAAAATAGTTACTGAACTTACAAAGAGTGTAAGAATACACAGTGTTAAAAGTTTATTTCGCATGGATGTCTCCTTGTGTTTCCTCTGGCCCCTATTTAGGGTAGTTTGTTTGAAAAGTATTGTTTTTATATGTTTTAGTAAGTTTTTGAAGGTCTATTCTTTGGCACCGTATTTTCTAAGCATAGCCATAACCCCTTTTTGCGGGCTTCTTTTGGCATAATAGAGAGCCGTTCGGCCTTGCTCGTCCTTCATATGAGGGTTTGCACCGTTTTTTAGGAGTACTTCCACATTTTCCTTTGTGGCAAATGCAGCAGCATACATAAGCGCTGTTTTGCCACTTTCGTCCACAGCATGCATATCCGCCTTATTATCTATGAGAAATTGCATGGTTTTGCGCTTATCTTCTTCGCTAAGCCCATCATCGGTGGGGTATTGTTCGGCAATAAGCATAAGTAGGGTTTTTTGATATTGATCACGCACTTGCAAATTGGCTCCCTTAGCCAACAGCATGGGGAGATATTTCACTCTGGCACCGCGCACGGCAAATTGTGTAGGATTAAAACCATAGTGTTCAGAACCGTTGGGGTTTGCGCCATGGTCTAAAAGCATTTGCACAAGCTCGCTTTTGTCTTTGAATACTCCCATCATGGCATGAATGAGTGGAGATGTTTTTGTGTGATTTACTTGCGCTTTGTGCTTTAAAAGAAGTTTGGTTGCGTCCACATGATTTTCTAAGACAGCTAGGCTAAGCGGCGTGATGTTATCGTGAGCCTTGGTATTGCCTTCCACATGGGCGCCGTGCTCAAGTAAGAGCTGCATGATGGGTAGAGCATTTTTTTGCGCGGCGGTGGCCAATGGGGTAAACCCGTTGAGGGGAAAATTGATGTCGATGCCGCTTTGCACAAGATTTTTTACAGAGAGTACATCCCCTTTTTCTATGGCTTGCATTAAGGGGAGGTGTTCTACTATCTTTCTTAAATGCTTAGTAAAATAGTCCGCCATTTGTGAGGAACAGCCCAAAGTATTCTGCACGGTGATAAGAGCGTAATCACCCACAAGGCTAGCATTTCCTATGCCTCCTGTGGGGGTGTAAAAGGCGTATTCACCGCCGTAATAACGCCCACGAGTGGTGCCTTCCATGCCCACATTCCGTAAGGCATAGTACATTTTTTCATAAAAATGCTCATTAAGATTGGCACCTTGTGGTGTGGAGTAGGGAACAATAGATACCCACAAATCACTTTCATTGCTCCCTTTTTTAGGGGAGATAACAACAAAGTTTTTTTCTTGGCGCAAGGTCCAGTCTTTGTTTTGTGCCACTTCAAGCCGCATATAAGGGAGCCCAGCAAAGTTTATTCTTTCGCTATACACGGGGCCGTTCATGTGAAATTTGGGCAAGGCCTTTCTGGGGCTGCTGAGCCACGCTTCCCAGCTTTCACCGTCAGTTTGTGCTTTTTGCAAAGCTATGGCGCGGAAAATATTTTTTAAGGATGCGTTGGTACTGTCTATACCGTAAAGCATATAGGGTAAATGCGGCGCGCACGTATGGGTGGTCACCGTTAAAAAGTGCCCATCGGCGGCGAAAAGGGTGAAACTTCTGACGCCATATTCTTTGTTTTCTGCGGTGAAGGCAGTGAAGCTATTATTATCAAAGCGTACTTCCTCACGATTAAGCATTATATGAGCATATTTTTTTTCGGTGAACTGTTTGGCAAATTCTTCTTTAGGCCCTTGGCCAACTATGAGGGTGACAAGTTTTTTTGTCCCTTGACTGAAGGAAATGATGTTTTCTCCTTCTATAGTGTCGCTAAGCCCCTCCACGGCAAGCACGCTATAATCTTTTAGTTCAATGCTGCTAAAGAGCGACGCCCATGCAGAAGTGTGAAAGCTTGCCAAGGCGCAAAAAAGGCCAAAGCAGAGGGTGAAAAATTTAGGGAAGAACTTGTGCATACGGCGTCCTTTGTTTTGGGTGCTGTTTTTACAAAAGAAGGGTATTTGAAGGCTAAATGAAGGTAAAAGTAATAATACCCTTCTTTTGTAAGTATGTTGCAGCGTTTTTTTAGCAGGTGACTAACGCTTATTTACTTTAATGGTCTTAGGTACTGTCGCTAGCTGTGCATCGGTGAAAGCGTCCTTGGACACAGTCACCGTTTTTAAGGCCGGAAACTTTGAAAGAACAGATAAGTCCGTTATGCCTGTGCTCTTTATGAGGTCTAAGGAGCGTAATTTAGGCATATTGTCCATGTTTTGAAAATTGGTCAGCTTGCAGTCTCGTAAATCTAATGATGTTAGCTTAGGAAGGTCTTTAAACATCGATAAATCTATAGCTTTTTTGGCATCACCAAGATTCATTTTGTCAAATCTAATTCTTTCAAGATTTTTAAGGCCTTGTACGTTTACGTTCTCTGCGGTGCTTGCGCTCAGTCTCAGTCCTTTTAAGTCGGGCATTTTTTGTAAGAAAGCAAAGTCAATGGTGGTATTTTCTTTCTTGTCATTGTCGACGAGGTGCAGGTATTGCATTTTTGTGAACTCGCCCAAAACTTCATAGCCTTTTACACCTTCATTGGAATCAAGCTTGAGATAGTTTAATTTTTTTAAAGGCTTAAGAAAAGCTAAATCGCCCACGGGAACATCCATTTTCCAAATACTAAAATTATTTATGTTTGGAGCATTTTTTAAGGGCGTATAATCAGTAACTTTTTCGGAAAAAACGTCAAACTTTTTTAAGTTTGGCATGTCTTGTATCCAAGCAAGGGAGTCAAGTTCTGTGAGTCCACCTGAAAGTGTCTGTACTTGCTTTAATGTGCCAAGGGTAGAGTAGTCGGCGCCTTTGCTGGCGTAATAGTTAAGAGATTTAAGATTAGGAGCTGCTGCCAAGGGGCTGAAATCCTTAATGGATGCAGCATAAAAGCTCACATTGGCTAATTTGGGTAATTTGGTGAGGGCTGATATGTCTGTAAAAGTGCCATACCGTAGCTCAGCCGTTACCAAATTGGGCAGGGCAGGAACTAGAGCGTCTAATTTAGGGGCAGCTATCCCTTCTAAGCTGATGCGATATACCTTGGGCAAGGTAGGTATGCCTTCCACAGAAGAAAGCCCTTTGGCAAGAAGAATAATATTTTGTAAATTTACTAATTTATTCATCCAGCTGAGGTCTTGTCCGGCGGCATTATAATCCATGTCAATGGTGGTAAGCTGTGTGAGATTGGCAAGGGGGGTCATGTCCGTAATTTTTGGAGCTCTGGCTCGTATTTTTTGCAGATTTTTCAGCTCTGCCAAGGGGGCATAGCTGGTGAGCTCATTACTGAGTATTTCTATATTCGTAGCTTCGGGAAAGGCTTTCACAAAGGCCGCAAGGTCGGCATTGGTTACTTTACTAAGCTTAAATTTTGACTCACTCACCACAGCTTTTTTTTCCATTTGCTGTTTTTTTGCCGCAGCAATATTTTCTGGGGTGAGGGTTTCTGTAAATTGAGTGGTACTTTTACTTACATTAAAAGAAGGTGCTGCCACGGCTGAGGTGGATAAAAGTACAACAAGGCTTAAGGCGGTTAAAATACGTTTGGTACTCATGGGAATACTCCATTTTTAAAAGTTATACTTCGTTTTTATTTTTATAGGTTAAGCTTGTGGTGGGCATAGGTTATAGCCAAAAAGCTATGCGCTATGTGCCGCTCTTTTTTTGCTTTTTCCGCGTATGTATAAGAAAACAAGTAGGGCTAAGGCGCCAGCCAAAAGGCAAATGCCAAGTACAGGTCTAAAGCGCATCCACGCTAGGGCAATGATAACGCAAGACCATGCAATGCCTAAAAGTGATGCCACAAGGGCAGCGCCAGCGCCAAAAATATCTCCCAGTAAGGGGACAATGCTGGCTAAGGTGGTTAAGGGGGCAATGAGCAAGTTGAGGCCTATGACAACCATGACCACACCCACGCCGCGTAAAATCCATGTGAGTGTGCTATTGGCGTCCTTAGCGCCTTGGTACATAATATCAGCGCCCACAATGCCCATGTCCAGTTGGTAAAAGGTTTCACCATTGCTTGCTAAAAATTTATCAAAGGTATTACCGTGCACGCGTGCCAAGATGGAAATATTATTTTGAGGCTTAGCGGAGTAGATAATGCGCATATCGCCAATGTCGGGGTCGTGCGGTTCTTTACCAAGATAAAGGATGTTTTGTCGTACATGCACAAGGGCTTCGCTTTCGGCGCTTTGTACGGATTCTGGAAAAAGTTTTCTTTGCAAATCTTCATGGTTTAAGATGGGGGCAAATTCTTCGGCGCCGCCAATGGCGTGGATAAGAAAATCCGGCAGGGTATAGGCACCAAAGGTAACGTTCTTTGCTGTCCATGTTCTGCTTTCAAGGTTGGCAAGCAAGGTGTTTTGATGCCCTTGTGGCTTTTTAAAGTTTGCTGAGCTTACGGGCTCGTCTGTCCATTCTTTTTCATAGGTGTAGGTGGTGGTTTTCTCCACGCTGCCGTCAAGGTGTTTTGTTTCTTTGGTGGTGGAGCTTTGTACCCACTGGTAGTAAGAAACCTTGCGTGTAAGGGCAATGGCATTAATAGTAATGCCAGTGGCAGGGTCTTTAAGGGTATCTGTGGTGACGGCTTTACCCGTGGCGTGCACCATTTTTCCGTTAAAGGCTGTATCTATGATGTCAATATTTGCTAAAGCTACGGTGGCGAGCTGCGCTTCATGGATGGCATCTCCTGTGCGCACGGCGCGCCCTTCATTCCAATAAAGTAGGCCGGTACCACCCGCAAAAAGGAGAAGCCCAAAGAGGATTCCCTTAAAGGAGTTACCTATGCGTTCTCCAAAGCTGGTGGTGGTAACTTCTGTATAGCTATGCTCGTCTGACATATGGGCCTCCTGCTGCGTCATGTCGTAATGCTGACTGTTTTACTACTTTTCTTTAGGAAACTGTGCTTGTGATGTAGGGCTAGCATTACTTAAAAAACTTTCCATCACCTTGGAGATGAATTTGTGAAAAAAAACTAACGTACTATTTTTGTTGGTTCATCCTTGTGATGATTTTCCTAGCAGGCTGTAGAAAAGGCTTCTTTTTTGAAAGGCTTTCTGTTATTGTTTAAATAGAGGTTAACTTTTGGTGAATCGGCGTATGATGTAGTTATTACTGTTTGAAATTACTAAGAGTTATTGCAGTTCATCTGCGTGATGAGAGATGTGGTTAGGATGAAACTGTATTGTAATTTTTGATGATTGAGAGAGTTCTATGCAAAGTATCACACGTCAATGGCAATATCTTCGCAGAGCAGTGAATATAAAAATCCTCTTTTGTATACTTTTGCTTAGTTGCTTTCTTGCCGGCTGTGAGGATTCGCCGCTCACGCCAGAAAAAACAGTTTCTTTGACTTTTTGGCATGTCTATGGGGCGCAGACGCACTCCCCCATGAATGAACTCGTGAGAGAGTTTAATAGGACGCAGGGAAAAGAACACGGTGTTATTATTAATGTGACATCGGTATCTAATTCTTCTGCCATACACGAAACCCTTGTGGCGGCTGCCAAAAGAAAACCGGGCGCTGCTGTGCTTCCGGATTTATTTACCTGTTATCCTAAAACTTTACAGGCTATGGGGCCCGAACAGGCTTTGGACTGGCAAAAATACTTTACCAAGGAAGAACTGTCTGCCTTTGTGCCGCAATTTTTAGAAGAAGGCACTTTTAAGGGAAAGTTAAAAATTTTCCCGTTGGCAAAATCGTCCAATATTTTGTTTATAAATGAGGGGATTTTTGAAAAGTTCGCCAAGGAAACAGGGCATAGCTATGCAGATCTAAGTACCTTAGAGGGCTTTTTTGAGGTGGCACAGCATTACCATCAATGGTCTGGCGGTAAGGCTTTCTTTATGTACGATGAGTGGCTGCAATATGCCATGTTAAATGTGCTTTCTCAAGGCGAGGCCTTTTTTCACGATGACAGAATTTTATGGAATACCGCTGCATACAATAAGGTTATGCGGCTCTTGGCGCGCGCTGCCATACGCGGTGAAGTGTGCCTTATGAAAGGTTTTGCCACGGTGCCCATTATGATTGGTGAAGCTGTTGCCGGTGTGGAATCATCCGCTTCTGTACTGTATTTTAAAAATGAAGTAACTTATAGTAATAATAACAAATTACCCTTGCATGTAAAAAGCTTGCCTGCACCGCGCCTTGCCGGTGCACAGCGCCTTGACTTGCAAAGGGGTGGGGGGCTTGGCGCCATTAAATCCACCCCCGAAAAAGAAAAAGCGGCGGCAATTTTTTGTAAGTGGCTTGTTTCACAAGAAAAGAACTTGTCCTTTGTGACGCAAGGGGGCTATATGCCCGTGCGTCAGGCAGATTTTACCAAGTTAGAGACAGAGGTTGTGCAAAGGCAGTTCCCCCATGAGCGGTATGCGTCATTGTATGAGGCCATTATTGCGCTTAAGAAAAGCTCTACCTTTGTGCCTGCGCCTTCTTTTGAAGCCTATGGGGACATGGAGCATGCTTTCTCTGCCGCTGTGCGTGAAGTTTTTGGTAAAAGTCGTGAAATGTGGCTGAAGAATGAAGATAGCCTTGAAAACCTCGTGGAGACATCTTTGCAACAAATTCAAGAAAAAGTAAGCCCTCAGTAAGGGTAGGTCTGAATGAAAAAACCTTCTTTGTTTTCGCACTTTTCCCCCACACAGCAATATTCTTTGCAAGGGCGTTTGTTGCTGTATTTTTCTTTACTTATTTTTGTTGTTTTTATTTGCGTTCTTGGTGTGTTCTTGGCATTTGACGTTGCTACGCTAAAGCAGCGAAGTATTTCCAAGGCTTTAGACGATTATTTAGCTACATATGAAAAAAGCGTTTCACAACAATTTAGTAATTTAGCGGCTTATAGCTTACAAATGAGCGCTTCCATGAGTAAATCCATGGAAAAAACGTTTCAAGAAGAAGGCCTTACTTTTAAGGAGCTGGAAAATAATAAAAACGCTGTGAGTAAGGTGCTGGAAAATCTAAGTACCACGTTACAATCTTCTCTTTATATTTCTAAGGCCAGCGGTGTGTACGTGGTGCTTGATACCACTGTGAATACGAATTTATCGTATGCAAAAAATTCGCGCAGCGGTATTTATTTTAAGATAATGAATATTTCTTCGCCCAACGATGCGAACCCCACGGTGTTTTTATTCCGAGGAATGCCGCAAGTTGCCGTGCAAAACTCCTTTGAATTGCACAATAATTGGGACTTAGAATTTAATATTGCCCCTTATACCAGCGTGTTTGAAAAATTACGCACATCCACAGACGGCTTATCAGCAGGAGCGTATACCCTCACGGTGCCACATCAATTTGAAAGTGGTTGGGAAAAGGTTATTTTGTTTGGCGCACCCATTGTGGGAGATTCAGGGCAGTTTTACGGTGCATGTGGCTTTGAAATTAGCGAACTTTTGTACAATCTGCTCCATACGCACATTAAGCCCTCCATACAAGGGGTGACTGGCCTTGTGGCAACACAAAAGCTAGATAAACAAGGCAATGCCTCGGTAACTGTATATACCAACTTTTCTCACGGAAACCCGTACTCCTTTTTGGCTGAACCTAAGAAGTTTAATATAACATATGGAAAATTTTATAATATATATTCCAATGAGTCTGAGGAGTTTATAGGAAAAAAAGTGCCCATACGTATTTTCCCGCAAGATTTGCTTGGAGAAAATACGCAGTGGAATGTGGTGGCTATGATACCTAAAGCTACGGTGGATAGCCTTGTTTGGAGTTATTATGGGCATATAGCTTTCTTTATTGTGCTGTGCATAGCCATTGCTTTTGGCCTATCTTACTATTTTGCGCGGCGTTACTCATCGCCCATTGTGGCTATATTGGCAGAAATACAAAAAGGCAATAATACTAAAACCAATATTTTGGAATTTAGCACTCTTATAGAGTATTTTAAGGAAAAAGAGCAAAGATTACGCTCCAAGCTCGCCGCAGAAGAAGCAACGCTCAGTCAAGATAAGCGAGAACTGTTAAACGTTGATATTTCAGCATATAATACCTTTATAGCCCAATTGGAAACCTTGACAAAATCGGAGCGGGCGGTGTTTGAGCTGTATACCCAAGGTTATAGTGCGCAAGCGGTGGCAAAGCAGCTTCATGTTTCTATTAATACCATACGTACGCATAATAGAAATATTTACGGGAAGTTATATGTTTCCTCGTATAAAGAGCTCATGGTGTATATAAAAATGATGGTGGGTAATGACAATGTATAAAAGGAATTTTGTATGAGTACCCTGCAAAAAACTTCCCTTTGTTTTGTATGCTTTTTTGCAGTGATGATAGGATTTTACACTGCAAAGCCCTGTTTAAGCCTTAGCTACGGCGCTGAAGAAGTAAGTAAGAAATATTATTACGCCACCGCCACAGAGTATGGCGTAAAGCTACGCAAAGGGCCGGGGACGCACTTTGAGGAAAACAAAATACGCTTGCACAAAAACGCCTATGGGAATGCCCCTGCGGGTATACCTTATGATGATTATATTTATGGGCTTATTGTAGATGATACTGTGGTGCAGGGTGATGCAAAATGCAGCGCGTGGCAGAAAATTGTGGTGGTGCATACAGCGTGGAATTCGGAAGAACTTGTTGAACCATTATGTGAAACCCTTAACGGCACCAATTCCTTTAAATGTCATGAAGATGCTTATATTTGTAAGGATTTTATAAAAACAACTCCTGTAGATTATGAGCAGTACCTTCTTGCTGTACAGCAGAAAGATTGGATGAAAAAGGGGCAATGGGTTGAACGCTTAAGGAAGATTAATAATTCGCATTAAGTTGTGGATTATGCAATGCTTGTCATAACAGTTACCACAAAAGTTTCCTTGAAAGAGTGAATGAAGGAGGGAAAAAATTCCTAAAAAGTTTCCCCTCCCAAAAAAATGCCTTACTGCGCATAAGGCGAAATAGTGTGATGCGGCGGAAAGCTGTATCTTTCTTTGGTAAGGGTAATACTCACCATAATGCCACTGGTGTCGTAGCCATAGGTTCCCACCGTTACCATGACATACTTTCCCTGCCATACTTTATCAAAATGATAATAGCCTTCCCAACCAGCATTAAATACAAAGCCTTGGCTTTCCAGTAAGCGTGCATAATCTGCTACCTTTCCGTGATATTTTGTAAAATACGGCTCTTGTAAATCAAACTCATAGGATATTTCACCGGAGAAAAATCCTTGCTTTTTTACGGCAGAAAGAGGCGTTTTTTCTTTATTATCTGTGGCAAAGGCCAAAAAATCTGGAATGCTTAGCCCGTGCATTTCTTGGGGAGCCTTGGAAAGATTGTACGGCGCAACGGCTTTCTTTTGAGCTTGCGCTTCCTGCAGTGCGATAAAGCTTATGCAAAGGGCGAGGAAGGGGATGCACCATAAAAAATGCTTTTTGCTAAATAGTGTGTTCTTTTGCATGGGGTCTCCTTAAATAAAAGTTTTAAAAGGGCGGACAATTCTTATTTTTTGCTCGTACTCGTCGTAAGCAAGGTCACAATATGGGCATGGCCATTTTCCTGCGCCAAATCACGAGCGGTACGGCCTTTTTTATCTGTTTTGCTGGTGTCAGCCTTGTGTTTGAGTAAAAGTTTAACAATATCCGTATGTCCATGGGCGCTAGCCTGCATAAGTGCAGTATAGCAATCACAGTATGTGGCTTCAGAGTGATCTTTGGGCATTTGCGCATTGACGTCAGCCCCTTTTTCCAAAAGAAATTGTACCAATTCTACGGAGCCTGATGCAGCTGCCAATTCTAAGGCAGGTTTGTATCCATTGTATGTGCCCTGTATATGCGCCCCTTTAGCAAAGAGAAGTTTGGCCACAGCAGGGTGCCCCTTCCAACATGCCAAAAGAAAAGCCGTGCCCTCATTCCCCTTAGCGTTGACATGGGCGCCTTGGTCTAAAAGATATTGCACCACAGGCAAGTGTCCTTGGTAGGCCGCAAACATAAGGGGGCTCCACGCCATGGTGTCTATAAAGGAATGGTATTCTTCTTCTGTGGGGTGCAAATTGATATCAGCCTTATTTTTAAGCAAAAGCTTGACGGCAGGGAGCGAACCTTTCTCTGCGGCATACATAAGGGCTGTACGACCGTTGTCATCATAGGCGTTCACTTTAGCGCCGTGAGAGAGCAAAAGCTGCATGGCTTCAACTTGGCCGTGGTCAGCCGCGTACATAAGGGGCGTGCTACCACCGGGGTCAGGGGCAATATTGACTTGTGCGCCAAGGTCAAGGAGCAAGCGCATGGTTTTAAGCCTGCCCTTTGAGGCGGCAGCACTCAGTGCCGTGAGATCACCCCCGTCATCCACATCATCTACCTTTACCCCGTGTTTCAGGAGCAGACGCATAATGCTGTGCTGCCCAAACTGTGCCGCCTCCACAAAGGCCATGATTTTGCCATAATAGTAGTCATCATTATCGAAACGACTTTCTTGCCCTAAAAGCTTACGCACTTCATTTATATCCCCTCTGCCTGCCGCCCTTTCTAGGGTATAGGCCAAGGAATCTTCATCGGCAGGGCTGGCCAAGGCAAAGCTTTGTGTGAGAAAAAAACAAGAGCATAAAAAGAAAGATGCAATGATGCTGTTTTTCATGGGTAATCTCCGTGTATTGCAATAAGTTCCCGTGAACCGTTGAAAAGTGCAATTTGTGTCGTCAAGCGTGCTTTTCACTCCAGTTACGTACCAGTTACGTATTTGGGATCGTTCTTTCGTAAAAAAGCTGCGCTTTACAAAACATGGAATTTTTCAACAGGCTGCAGGGTAAAGGCTTTGGTTTTATCTTAAAAGCTTATGGGCAATTTGAGAAGGCTTTGTGCAAGTTTTTCATAAAAATCATCCTAAAGATGATGTGGTAGTCATGGTGATGAGATAGTTTGCATGCTGAATTTACAAATTTTGCAAGATTCGGCTCACTGCTTTGCATGAAGCTTGTACGACGACGTGCTAGGTTGAATTTTTTTTATGGATGCGTACATGTTTTTTGTCGATTAAATTACTTAAAAAGTTAGTTTTTTGCAGTAGTACTTGCAAAAAAATTAAACATATTACTTTAGTTATAACTCATATTTGTAAGAGTTTAGTAGACGCCATACAAAAAAAATATTATGTTTTTTTACATTTTATTTACTTTTTATGCATACAGTAATGTCTATTGCTTTGTGCAAGCTTACCGATAGTCATAATGTATGAAAAAGAGAATGTTTGGATAGTGTTTAAATCATGTATTACATAGTTTAATAGTATTAAATGGAGTATTCGTATGTGCTCAAAATCAAAAAGTACCTCTTTTGAGAAACTTTGTACTAATATAGTTAATGTTCTTCCTACGCCCGTCAGCTGCTGGAGCAAGGAAGGGAAACCTCTATTTTGTACAGACTCTTTTTTACAGCTTTTTGATGTTAAGGATATGGACGAGTACTTACAAAAATATAGCGAGCTTTCTCCTGCCTTTCAGCCCTGCGGGGAAAAATCCCTCACATTGGGCATGAAATACTTACAACAAGCTTTTGATGATGGCGAATGCAACTTTTTGTGGACGCATATCAACCCTGCGGGTGAAACATATCTTGTGGAATATAAGTTGGTGCGTATGACGCATGAAGAGCAAGACATTGTTATTTCTTGTCATTCAAATTTGCAAAATGTTTTTAATAGTTTACAAGATAAGGTGAAGGTTCAAGAACGGTTTGAAGCTATTCTTGATGCCGCCCCCATGGCTATTAATATTTGGAACAAACACAATGATATTATTGATTGTAATTTAGCCAGCCTTGCTTTGTTTCAAATTTCCGATAAAGAAAGTTTTAAACAAGATATTTTTAAAACCTATCCTTTACATCAACCTAATGGCAGACTTTCTTTAGATCTTGCCCGTGAATATTTAGAAAAAGCCTTTGCCGAAGGGCAATACCGTTTTGACTGGGAGTTTATCTCTTTTGAAGGGGAAAAAATTTCTGCTGAAGTGACATTAACCCGAATACTGCTTGATGGTGAAGATGTAGTTATAGAATACACAAGAGATTTGAGCGCTATTAAAAAAACGGAAGCTTTAGCGCAAGAAGCCGAAGAACGCATGCACATCATGTTTGAATCCATGCCCTTAGGTGCAAATTTTTGGGGTAAAAATTTTAAGCATATTGATTGCAATATGACCTCAGTTAACCTTTTTGGCTTAAAAAGTAAGCAAGAATATCTTGATAACTTTGTGCAGCTTTCTCCCGAAATGCAGCCTGACGGCAGAACAACGCAAGAATGTATGGTCGAATACATGGGCAAAGCCTTTGAGCATGGGCATTGCCAATTTGAATGGATGCATCAAGGCGTTAATGGTGAGCCTATTCCAGCGGAAATCACGCTTACGAGAGTGCTTTTTCAAGATGAATACCACGTTATGGGGTATACAAGAGATTTGCGTGAGTTTAAGGCCATGGAAAAAAAGGCTTCGTATGCTGAAGAACTCAATGCCCTCATAGCTCAAAACATTCCTCTAAGTTTCATGTTTTGGAATAAAGATGGGGAAATGATTGATTGTAACCACGAAGCTTTACGTGTTTTTAAATACGATACCAAGGAAGAGTATTTTAAAAACCTTTATAACACATCACCTATGTATCAGCCCGATGGCAGAAATTCTAAAGATGCCGTGTGGCAAAATCATATAGAGGTGCTGGAAAAAGGTTTTTTACGTTTTGAATGGTTACATCAAGATTCAACGGGCGAGCTTATCCCCATGGAAGTGTTCCTTATACGTTCAAACCTTGGTGGCGAGGACGTGGTTGTGTCCTATGTGAAGGATTTACGAGAGCTTAAAGCTTCGGAAGAGTTGGTTAAAGAAGCAGAGCTGCGCAATACCATTATGCTTGACTCTTTGCCCATGAATGTGAACTTCTGGGATGATAACCAGCAAGTTATTTATACCAATGCAGAGGGCGTAAAAATATTTGGCTTTGAAGATAAAGAAGATTTTATTACAAACTTCGCTAAAGTTTTTCCTCAAAAGCAAGCTAACGGTATGGATACAAGAGAATTTATGCAACAACTTTTTGATGACGTGCGCGTCAATAAGTTTGCAAGAACAGAAGGGCTTTGCCAACACGCGGTAACGCATGAGCCCATACCGGTAGATATTTTTTTGATACGCACTACCTACGGCGGTAAAAGTGGTTTCATAGCGTATGTGAAAGATTTGCGTGAACAAAAAGCCATGCTGAAAGAAATTGCGGAAAACGAGCAAGCTTTATTGAAAGCTAAAGACCTTGCTGAACAAAGCACCAAGGCTAAAGGGGAGTTTTTGGCTAATATGAGCCATGAAATTCGCACCCCCATGAATGGCATATTGGGCTTACTTCATCTTTTAAATATAACCCAGCTAGACAGTACACAGAAAAATTATGTAGAGAAAATTTCCGTTTCTGCAAAAAACCTTATGCGTATTATTAATGATATTTTAGACTTTTCTAAAATGGAAGCCGGCAAGCTGGAAATGGAAAAAAAGCCCTTTATCTTGCACAGCATTGGGGAAGAAATTAAGGATTTATATGGGCATATATGCGCTGATAAAGGGTTAATTTTGGATATATCTTGCAGCGAGCATGATAAGCTTCCTCTTCTTGGTGATGCCTTGCGTTTTAAGCAGGTGGCTTTTAACCTTGTGAGCAATGCCATAAAGTTTACTGATTCCGGCGGAAAAGTATTAATAGAAGCACAAAGCGCTATACATAATGATGCAGAACTTCAATGTGAATTTAGCATAAGTGATACCGGTGTGGGCTTGTCTGCGGAGCAAGTGGGCAAACTCTTTTCGGCTTTTTCGCAAGCTGATAGCTCGGTAACACGTAAATATGGCGGTACTGGGCTCGGCCTTGCCATTTCCAAAAAAATTATTAGCCTCATGGGCGGTGAAATTTGGGTGCAAAGTGAGCCTAACAAGGGCACAACCTTTACCTTTACGGCTGTTTTCCCCTTGGCGCATGAAGCTGTTGAACAGGATGAACAAAACGTAGGGCTTGATACATCGCTTATGACAGGGCATTTGCTCCTTGTGGAAGATAATGAAATCAATCAAATGGTTGCTCAGGAAATACTGCAGGCAGTGGGCTTTACTTTAGATATAGCGGAAAATGGGCAACAAGCTTTAGATATGCTGGGAAAAAATACGTATGATCTCATCCTTATGGATATTCAAATGCCTGTTATGGATGGCTATACCGCTACGCAAAAAATACGCGCGCAAGAAAAATACGCCGCATTGCCCATTATTGCCATGTCTGCCCATGCCATGAAGGGCGATAAAGAAATCAGCATTTCACGCGGTATGAATGACCATATTACAAAACCCATTGATGCTAATGTGCTCTATAAAACACTACATTTCTGGTTGCAAAAAAGCAGTAAGGTGTAGTCACTATATGAAAATGGGGAAGCTGTTTTTTTAACAGTTGTTTACCTAAATGATGCGTGTTGTTTGATAAATAAAAGAGCTTGGCGTACTTTATGCCAAGCTCTTTTGTATTTTGCTTGCCTTTATAGGGCGTGCATGTGTTTTAGCTTTATACTTGGCTTAAGGGTATACATATACAGCTCTTTGTATTTGGAAAGCAGGTATAAGGATAGGATAAAGGCTAAAAATTCTGCCAGCGGTACGGCAAGCCAAATACCTGTTATACCCATAAGTTGAGGTAAGGTCATAATAGCTAAAGCAATAAAAACAAAGGTGCGCAAGAAGGATATACATGCCGATATTTTACCATTGGAGTAAGCGGTAAAAAGCCCTGAGGCAAAGATGTTTATACCGGAAAAGAGAAAGCCTATGCTAAAAATATAAAAGCCGTGTACGGTCAACGTGTAGGCTGGCGTGTCTGCATCCAGAAAAACATTTGCTATGCTGGTGTTCAGGGCAAAGGAAATTCCCACCAAGAGTAGCGATGTTATGCTTACAAATTTTATACAGATGCTAAAGAGCTTTCTGAGTTTTGATCTATTCATGGCACCAAAGTAAAAGCTGATAACTGGGGCTATACCCATGGAAAAGCCTATGAAAAAGGTGTTAATGAGCAATTGTGCGTAGAGCACAACGGTAATAGCCGTAATACCATCATTACCTGCCAGTTTAAGCATGTGTATATTAAACAAATAGGTGGTAACCCCTGTGGCTAAATGCGTTACCATTTCGGAAGAGCCATTACTACAGGCTGTTACAATGGATTTGAGAGAGAAGGTAAGCTTGGTAAAATGTAAGGGGCGCTGTGCCTTGTGCGTGGAAAAAAAGTATAAGCCTATGCAGGTGGGCAAAAGATAGCCAATGCCCGTAGCTAGGGCAACGCCGCTCATGCCCATGCCGGCGTAAACAATAAATACATAATCCAAAATAATATTGGCAAAGCCACCAAGCAGCATGGCCATAAGTGCCACCTGAGGTTTGCCTGAGGCTATCATATTGTTTTCAAAAATAGTTTGTAAAATGGCGCAAGGGGCAAAAAACGTGAGTACAAAAAGGTAATCATAACAATACTGATATGTATCGTCGCTGGCGCCCAAAGCGTACAGAATATCCTTGAGGAAAATTTGTGCCAAAAGCGTGATGCCAAGACTTATGACGAAGCCTGTTACAGCAATGAGGGTAAAACTTTCCTTAGCTTTTTGCTCCTTTTTTTCACCCAACAGGCGCGCGCAAAGGGCATTACCGCCGGTGCCAAGCATGGTGGCCACGGCGATGAAAACTGTAATAACGGGCAAGGTAATATTTATGGCAGCCAGTGCGTGTTCGCCTATGAGGTTGGCCACAAAAATACCGTCAACCATGGTGTATACAGACATAAAAAGCATCATAGAAATGCTTGGTAGGGTAAAGGTGAGTACGTTTTTAAAGGTAACGTCTTTGAGCATAAAAAACTCCTGCAAAGCTAAAATTCTTTGGGTTAATCAATGTGCGTAAAATTTGGGGTAAAGCTCATGGGATTTACGACGCCAAAAATATAGGCTAGGATCACTATAAAGTATGACATAGTGTGAGGGTCAAGAAAAAAGGGGAGCGTATGGAAAAATATTTATCCATAGGGGAAGTGGTAAAAATGAAGGGCGTGAGCCA
>CAYJNG010000002.1:0-56133 GCA_964371505.1 uncultured Desulfovibrionaceae bacterium | reverse complement strand
TTCCCCTGCCTCTCTCCCCCTTATGCTAAATTTATTTTACGCGCAAAACCAAGAGAGGGCGACGTTGAAAAGTGCGATTGGTATGGGCGTAGCTCATGCCTGCATCTTTTTTAACGCCGCCCCATTATTATGACCAACAAGATATCCAATAGACAAAATTACTAGCGGTAAAAAGTAGCATAGGCGTAGCCTGCGCCTACATTTTTTAACGCCGCCACCATTACTATAACTAACAAGATATCTAGGGGGCAAAATAGTAACTATAAAAAGTAGCATGGGCGTAGCTCATGCTTACCTTTTCCCCTGCCTCTCTCCCCCTTATGCTAAATTTATTTTACGCGCAAAACCAAGAGAGGGCGACGTTGAAAAGTGCGATTGGTATGGACGTAGCTCATGCCTGCATCTTTTTTAACGTCGCCCCATTATTATGAACAACAAGATATCCAATAGACAAAATTACTAGCGGTAAAAAATAGCATGGGCGTAGCTCATGCTTACCTTTTCCCCTGCCTCTTTCCCCCTTATGCTAAATTTGTTTTACGCGCAAAACCAAGAGGGGGCGACGTTGAAAAAGTGCGATTGGCATGGGCGTAGCTCATGCCTGCATCTTTTTTAACGTCGCCCCCTCTTGGGCATGCTATTCACACAATCTTACATAGTTTCACATAAAATTACATTATATACTACTACACCGCTAGCGCTTGGCCTTTCTTAAAAACAAATTTAGCATTCCTATCCTTCACTCGACTATCACACGCACAGGACTTACACGCACCGGCACACTTACAGGGGCTATCCTTCATAAAGAGTACGCGGTTACCTTGATTACCTAAAGAAACACCTTGCTCTCCTTTAAAAATAACCTTTTTAGGCTCTATATGAGCTATGCTAGCCTTAAAAGCAGATCGCACGGCATCGTTTTCCACTTGAAAAGAACGTACATCTAAAAAAAGTCTTTGTTCTTTACCAAGAGAAGATTTTACTAAACTAGAAAACTTTTCCACATCTCGTGAATGTAAAACACCACTTAATTTTACATGTAAACCAGTGATACTATTACGCACTGCGCATTCAAAGCTAGGACTATTCTTTTGCATGTGACACCTCATGTTGGGGTTGGTTTGTTGATTTGAACCTATATTTATTGAAAATTAATGTCAAGTTCATTATCAATATTTTTTCTTATTTCTTGCATTTTCTTTACGCCACCTCTAAAATGACGCCACAAGCATGATTTAAAACCATATAACACATTGTATACATTACACCCATGAGCAATACCCCCGACTCTCCCCAAAGTAGAATACTAGAGCTGGTACACAGCCTTGAAGAACATAATTATAACTATCACACCCTTGATGCTCCTACCATTTCTGACGCAGAATATGACAAATTATTCAAAGAGCTTAAAAGTTTAGAAGAAAAGCATCCAGAATTTCGCATGCCCCATTCGCCCACATTGCGCAAGGGCGGTGCGGTACTGCCTTGGCTTGAAAAGCAAACACACAGCCTTACCATGTACAGCCTTGATAATGTGTTTAACCATGACGAGTGGAACGACTGGGTGGCACGCATGCACAGAGCCCTTCCTGAGGCCAAAGCTGAAGATATAGATGTTTTTTGGTGTGACCCTAAATTAGACGGCCTTGCCATGGAGCTTATCTATGAAGATGGACAGCTTACCTCAGCCCTCACCCGTGGCGATGGTGAAGTAGGAGAGGTGGTAACCGAGCAAGTGCGCACCATCAATAATGTACCCTTGCGCCTTAAAAGCAGCCCAGAGCTTCCCCTACCCCCTAGGGTAGAGGTGCGCGGCGAAGTGGTCATGTATAAGAAGGATTTTTTAAAACTCAATGAAGCGCAGGAGGAAGCCGGCGCCAAGATTTTTGCCAATCCGCGCAATGCCGCTGCAGGATCTGTACGCCAATTGGACACAAGCGTCACTGCCAAGCGTCCTCTACGCTTCTTTGCGTATGGGGTGGGTCTTGTGCAATGGGGGGACGTGTTACCATGGCATAGCCATGAAGAACTCATGCAAACGTTACAACAATGGGGCTTTTCCACACCGCCAGAGGGTAAAGTGTGCCGCGGAAATGGCGCCATTGTGGACATGACAAATACCATACGCGAGCACAGACAAAGCTACCCCATGGACATTGACGGCGCCGTGGTAAAAGTGAATTCCCTTGAAGCGCAAGAGGCCTTAGGCTTCACGGCGCGGGCGCCGCGCTTTGCTGTGGCCTTTAAGTTTCCACCGGAACAAGTACACACAAAATTACTTGCTATAGAAATTCAAGTGGGGCGCACAGGCGTGCTTACCCCCGTGGCCGTGCTCGAACCCGCCAACGTGAGCGGCGTTATGGTGAGCCGTGCCACCCTGCATAATGAAGATGAAATTGCTGCTAAGGACGTACGCATAGGCGATACGGTTATTATACAGCGTGCAGGAGATGTTATCCCTGAAGTATTGGGGCCTGTGCTTTCCTTACGGCCCGCCGAGGCTATGCCTTACTCCTTTCCGCATGTTTGCCCCATGTGTGGTGAACCTGCCACCCGCGAGGCAGGCCAAGCGGCATGGCGCTGCAATAATAGCTCCTGCCCTGCTGTACTCTTACAAAGCATTAAGCACTTTGTAAGCAAGGGCGGCCTTGATGTGCAAGGCATTGGGCAAAAATGGATTGAGCAATTGGTGAAAAAAGGCCTTGTAAAAAGCCCAGCGGATCTATTTACCCTCCAAGAAGACACATTGCTCAAATTCGATCGCATGGGCGAAGTTTTAGCGGAAAAATTTGTGGCGGCCTTTGCCGAAGCTAAGGAAAAAGCGACCCTTGCCAAATTCATCAATGCCCTTGGCATACGTCACATAGGCGCGCAAACGGCAAAGCTTTTGGCAAAAAACTACAGCTCCATGCAAGATCTTGCCAAAGCTACAGCCGAAGAGCTCATGCAATTGCCAGATATTGGGCCGGAGATGGCGTCTTCATTAGAAAAATACTTCCAAAGTGAAAGCAATAAAGAAGTATTAATGCGCTTAAAGGATTTGGGACTCAACCCCACGCACAGCGTAGCCAAAATGTCTTTAGATGCAACGCTTATGCGCTCCCCTCTTTCTGGCAAAAAAATGCTCTTCACCGGTACCTTAAGTATGAGCAGACACGAAGCGGCTGCCAAGGCTGAAGAGGTGGGGGCTGAGATTATGGGCAGTGTGAGTAAAAAGCTGGATTACCTTGTGGCAGGAGAAAATGCCGGCTCAAAGCTTGAAAAAGCTGAGAAACTGGGTATTACTATCTTGAGCGAAGAAGACTTTTTAGCTTTGTGCGTGCGTGAAGAAGTACAAGAAAACACCACGGCCAGCCCTGAAGCAGGGCAAGAAAGTGTAAAAGCGCAAAAAGCCCATAGTCAACAGACCACCAACGAACAAGGCTCCTTATTCTAAAGCACGTTCAGCGTGGCAAGCATTATAAATCACACATAAAAGTTAAGGATATACCATGACAACACCTATTATTATCACCGGAGCATGCGGACGCATGGGAAAGACCCTTGTGGAACTTGTCACCAATGACCCCCAATGCGAACTGGTGGGCTTGCTTGAACATAAAGACTACGCGCACCTTGGGGCTAACCTCCCCTGCCCTGTGGGGAGCTGCGCCCATACGCTTTTAGCTGCACATCCCACCGCTGCCATTATTGACTTTACCGCTCCAGAAGCCACATTGGCCCTAGCCGAAGTGGCAGCAAAATATGGTAACCCCTTAGTCATTGGTACCACAGGTCTTAATGCTGAGCAAAAAAACACCTTAGATGCCTTAGCACAAAAAGCCCCTATTTTCTGGGCACCCAATATGAGCATTGGCGTGAATGTGCTCTTAAAGGTATTGCCACAGTTGGTACAAATGCTGGGCGAAGACTATGACATGGAAATGGTAGAGCTGCACCATAATAAGAAAAAAGACTCCCCCAGCGGAACAGCCTTAAAACTGGCTGAATGCCTTGTGGAGGCCAGAAATTGGGCCCTTGATGAAGTGGCGTGTTATCACCGTGAGGGCATCATAGGTGAGCGCCCCAAAAAAGAAATGGGCATACAAACCATACGCGGCGGTGATGTGGTGGGCGTGCATACCATGTACTTTATGGGCCCTGGTGAACGCATTGAAGTGACGCACCAAGCCCACTCGCGTGAAACCTTTGCCCAAGGGGCTGTGCGTGCGGCCAAATGGCTCAGCAAGCAAAACGCAAGCAAGCTTTACACCATGCAAGATATTTTCTAGATTTTTTCTTGAAAAAACTTTTTCTATTGTGTAGTATGCTTATAGAGCATTGTAGTTTACAAGCGCTTACTTCCTTATGTTCATCCTATTCACAATATTGTTTGTGAATAGCAATTTTTTGTGCATAGAGCCCTTTGGGCATACTATACGAGGTTAACCATGCCACAAGTAGCAGCTCGCATTAGTAGCGATCAAGAACGTTGGCTTAAAGATTATTTTCGCACCAAAAGCGCAGGCGCAGAATTTATTTTGCCTTGGGCTGTGGATACGTTTTTTAGAGCCATTGCTAGCATAAAAAATACCTTTACTCCGGCAGAGCTTAAAACCATTGTGGAGTCCCATAAGGACTTAAAGCTTTTGCCAGACCATACACGTCTTTCCTATCTGCATTTACGCGTCATGGACGCGTGCGACGTGGGCAATGCGCACCTTAAGCACGGTGCAGGCAAAGCCACATTGGAAGCTAAGATTAAGCGCCTTGACGATACACAAGCCACCGCACTTATGGTATGGGCCTCGGCTTTTTGGGTGAGCAAAAACTGCTCTACAGAGTGCTTAGACGAATACGTAAAAGCCCATTAATCGTTCAAAACACGCACTACAAGCGGGGTGAGTTTCACTCCGCTTTTTTTATGCGTAAAGGTATACCATGGACAATTCCCCCTCCCAAACAGATATGTTACGCGCCCCAGTGGTAAGCATGTTTTTTCGCTACAGCTTACCGTGGACATTCTCCTTCCTGCTCATCTCATCAGCAGGCATTGTGGACGGTATCTTTGTGGGTCTGTATGTGGGGGAACTGGCTCTTGCTTCTTTAAATCTTATTTGGCCTGTCTTTTCTTTAGCCATAGGTTTTGCCATAGCTTTAGCTTCAGGTGGCGGCGTGCGTTGCGCGGCATACCTTGGGCGCAATAATGTGGATGCTGCCAAAGCCATCTATACCAAAATCATGATTTCTGGCCTTATTTTTAGCCTTATTTGCGCCACAGGCTGCGTAATATATGCTGAAGATGTGGCGCGCCTGCTGGGTGCAGATGCTACCCTATTACCCACGGCAGCGCTGTATTTGCGCACCATCACGCTTTTCTTTCCGCCCATGATTATGGCCTATATCCTTTCATATTTTTTACGTATTGATGAAAGACCTAACCTTGCCTCCATGGGTTTTGTGTTGGCGGCCGTGGTAAATATTATTCTTGATTATTTTTTTGTGGCGCTTTTTTCTTGGGGAATTTTAGGGGCTGCCCTTGCCACAGGCATAAGCAATACTCTTGTTATTTTGCTCTACGCGCAGCGCTATTGGCGCTCCAACAAAGCCCGTAAGCTTTACTTTACACGCAAGGTAGGCTCCTGGTTTGAAGTAGTGCAAAGTTTGTGGAATGGTATTTCAGAAATGATTAACGAGGCCTCCACAGGCATTGTTATTATTCTTATAAATATTACCATTATGCGACTAGAAGGCCCTTACGGCGTGGCTGCTTTTACCATTATTTCTTACGTAAATTGGTTTTGCCTCATGCTGGCCTATGGCTTTAGCGATTCTTTAAGCCCCCTTGTAAGTGCCAATCATGCGTGTAAATTACACAGGCGCACGCGTTCTTTATTACTGGCTGGGGCCTTGCCGGTCTTTGTCATTTGCCTTGGGTGTTTTGCCGCCATGACCTTTTACCCTGAGCTTCTCATTGCTGCCTTTGTGGATGGAAGCACCCAAAGCGTGGGCCTTGCCAAAGACTTTATGTACATCTCACGCTTTATGTTTTTCTTTTGCGGGCTTAATATTATTATCACGGCCTTTTTTACCGGCCTCTTGCAAGCCGGCGCCTCTGCCATCATCGCCTTATTGCGCACCTTACTTTTACCACTCCTTTTCTTATATTTTTTACCGCCATATATGGGCTTTTCTGGGGTGGCCTTGGCATTGCCGCTCAGCGAAGGGCTTACTTTTGCCGTGGCGCTCTGGTTATTATATGGGCGCTACTTACCTAAGGTAAGGAAGCAATAAGCAATACTCCCCATACCAAAACCTAGCAAAAGAGATTGTATATAAGCTCCATCACGATAAAAAAAGCCCCCTACACTATGACAAAAAGGCCAATGCATTCATGAAATGAACGCCAGCATTTTGCCATAGTGCAAGGGGATAAATTACATAATATTTTTTATAAACTATAACAGTATCTAGAGAGTACCCTACACATTCTAATGCTCAATCCATAACCCTAGGATTCGCAAAAAAAGTTTTTATGAGGTAATTCCGAAAACTTCTTTTAGCGCCGTATCTTTACCAGCACATACGATGGACTTTGCCACACAATGTGCCCCACCGCTTCTAGCAAAGCCTTATCTTGCGGCCTAGCGCTTAAAAGATACTGCGCTTTGCTTGCTAGGGCCAGTTCAATATACGCTGTGGGCGAAGTTTTAAGCTTTGCCTGCGTTTCATACCAAAAACGTAAACCTTTCACATCTTTAGCATAGTAGTATATACTAGAATCCTTCCAACTGTACACAAGAGCACGCAAAGCTTTATAACGTATGGCTTGATCCTCTTCAGGATAATAAATAAGATCACCCTTTTGTGTATACTTTTGCAAAGCTTCTAACATGGCAGCACGTTGTATATTTTTTGTGTAGGCCTGTGTATAACGCGCTTCATCAGCGCTATTCCAAAACCATAATACGCTTTCGCGCAATCTATCTTGCTGCCCGCCCAAGAAAAGCCCCACAAAAAGCCCAAACCACGCAAAGGCTGCCCATTTTTTACTCCAAGGCTGCTTCCAAGACTTCTGCACCGCAGCTTCTCGCCACCACGCATTAATGCCCATAAAGGCAAGGCACATGGCAAAGAAAATCCAAAACCGCAGTACGCGAATGAGGTCAAACTCCAAAGGATGGCGCCCTGTGGCACGCGCCACTTCTTGGTCTATCCAAAATAGGCCTGCGCAGCAAAACACACCCAAAGCCCACATGGCAAATTGCAAAGCACGCTGACGCTCTTCCGCTGTGCCTTTGCGGCGTAAAAATACATAACCAGCAATGCCTAAGGGGAAAAGCGGCAACACAGAATAATGCACGACAAAATCTTTAAAACCACGCCAATATTCCGTAAATTCTATATTGTAGCGTATGCGTAACACTTCACGCAATAAAGCCACATCCTCAGCGCTCAACACAACGCCGGGACGAATGAAGGTAATAACAAAAGGGATGAGCACAGCCACAAAACACAGACCGGAAAACACCAACCACGCACCATGCTTTGCCCACGTTTTTTCCTCTGGCTTACATACAAGAAAACCTAGCCAAAACCCCAAAGCTATGGGCAAGGTGCTTATGGAATGCACATAGACCAATAAGCCTATGGCCGCCATAAATAGAGGCCACCAACGTGCTTTATGTAAAATACGCAAGGCCCACACCACCGCCAAGGCATAGAAAACAGCAAAGGTAGAGCGAGGTGTATAATCTAAATGACCGTTCCCCCAATACGTGCCCCATTGTAGCCAGTAAATTTGCCCCATGAGCAAAGTAAAGGCCAAAGCTTGCCAGCGCTGTTTTAAAAGCACAATGCCCAGTATATAAAAGGTGATATAATGCAAAAAGAATTGTACACCGCTCAGCTTAAGATAGGCTAAGCCATAATTGGCGCCGTCAGCCATGACACTGGTAAGCGTTGTACTAATGGTAGCGTGCACGCCATAGCGTGCAGCATCATTATAGGCACTATCTTGCACAAAGGCCTCAGGGTGCCCCATGGCCGCGGCCATACAAGCATAGTTGGCTGGGTCGGTGGTAAGGTCAATACCATCTAAAGATACGCCTAAACGCCCAAAATGCACCACAAAAGAAAGTAGCACAAGGCCTATACAAACAAAAATATCTACACGGCGATTATTTGGTAGGGTCATGTATACACTCTAGTAACGTGGCACAGTGTTTTTGCGAATGGTATTTTCCATATCAATATGCCTTTGATGAGCCAAAGCGTCTAAATTAAGCCCCACTGAAAGCATGGTGGCAGCCAGTAGCTCCAATGCCGCCGCCAGTACAGCCGAAGGTACCTTGGTAATATACGATGTTTGCATAAATTCCCAAATAACAGGTAAACCTAAACATAAGCCCCATACAGCAAAAAAGGCACTTAGCGTTAAGAAAAACGTTAAAGGCTTATACAAGCGCACAATGCGGAAAATAGTCATAAGTACGCGCAAGCCGTCCTGCACCGTATTTAATTTAGATTCACTGCCTTCAGGTCTATCCACATAGCGTACCGGCACTTGCTCACAGCGAAAACGCCCCTGCCCTGCAAAAAGGCTTATATCTGTCTCTATTTGAAAGCCTTCCACTAACAATGGATAAGAGCGTACAAGGGTACGACTCATGGCCCTATACCCTGTCATAATATCATCAAACTTTGTGCCACCCACCATATTCACCAATTTTTGCACCAGCATATTACCAAAGCCATGCAAGGGGCGAGTATTCTCGCGCGAGTAATCCCCTCCGGAGCGACGATCACCAATGACCATATCAGCTCTGCCCTCAAGCACGGGCAAAACCATTTCCGCCGCATGCGCTGCGGGGTAAGTGCAATCGGCATCGGCCATGAGGTACACTTCTGCATCCACCTCCAAAAAGGCGCGACGCACAGCATTTCCTTTGCCCTTACGCTTTTCTGTAAGCACAGCACCGGGGATATTGCCTGCGCGCAGCGCGTCTTGCGCCAATTGCGCTGTGGCATCACTGGAATTATTATCTATAACGTAGATACGTGCTGCGGGTAAAGCTGCGTGAAAATCATGTATGGTGTCTACCACCGTTTGCGCTTCGTTATAAGCAGGTAGTATAATAGCTATATTTTTTTGTTCCTCTAAAGAGATAGAAAAAGAATGTGGCATAGCTGTGCCATGTGTAGCGTTTGTATTCATAGTAACTCCGTGGCATATGGCCTTATGATGCGCCAGATACTACCATAAAGGCTTGTTTTAGCAAGTTTTAGAAGAAAACCTTCTCCATATAAAAAAATAGCTTAGTATTTCAACATACTACAAAGCCCAAGCACATAAAAAAGGCTTAAGCGAAACCGCTTAAGCCTTGTAATCACAGTAAAAAAATCTATTCAGGCTGAGAGATAAAAACCTCATCTCGTCCATCGTGTTCCACCACAAGCACATTGACATGCTCGTTTTTATCCGTTTCCACAATACGCCCTACATAGTTTGCATCAATGGGCAATTCTCTGTGCCCCCTGTCTACCAACACCAGCAACTCCACCTTTTTGGGGCGGCCATAATCAAGCAAGGCTTCAAGGGCAGCACGTATGGTACGCCCTGTATACAGCACATCATCCACAAGAATAATATTCATATTATCTAAATCTTGGTTAATATGCGATTGCCCTATATGCGGCTTAGCATCAAGCGTTGTCCAATCATCACGGTAAAGATTTATATCAAGCGTGCCAAAAGCCACAGGTTTTTCCACGCGCGCTTGTAGTAAGTTATGTAAACGTTTTGCAAGGTCTGCACCACGCCTTTGTATACCCACAAGCATAACATCTTGGCAGTGGCCGTACTTTTCCACCATTTGCAGGGCAAGGCGTTCTAAAGTGCGCGCCACGTCTTCTTGTTGCATAAGAACTTTATTTTTCATAACAATCTCCCAAGTAAGGCAAGATAGAGCAAAATATATGCTAAAAGCCTTTTGCCCAGAAAAGAACAGTACGAAAAATATTTTCTTTTGTGAAGAGCACAAAGGCTGTTTTTATTCCATTGACAAATTCCCCTTCGATGCTTAGCTTGAACTGTACATAAATTCAGGAGGCCATTCATGGTTGAATTAACAGAAGGCGCACGCAAAGAGCTTGAAGCTTATTTTGCTGACAAAGAAAAAGGATCCATTCGTGTTTATCTAGCTCCCGGTGGCTGAAGCGGCCCGCGTTTAGCATTGGCTCTGGATGAGCCAACCGATGAAGATAGCTCCTTTGACGTTGATGGTTTCACATTTTGCATCAATAAAGAACTCTTAGCTCAAGTTGAAGGTGTTTCCCTTGACTTTGGCTACATGGGCTTTGCCATTAACCCCACCAAGCCTTTACCCTCTAGCGGTAATAGCTCTTGCGGCGGTTGCTCTGGCAGCTCCAGCTGCGGCAGCTAACGTTGCACGCACATTTTGAAGCCATGTTGCGTATAGCAAGTGCTTCACGCTTATTTTAAGCAGCTTACGCAAGATTTCAAAAAAATATAAAGCCAAGGCCTAGGCCTTGGCTTTTTTACATTACTAACAATCCTAAAAAATATATACGCGTTATTACACGATCTCCCCCTCAATAACTCCCCCCACTGTGGCATCCTCCACACTGCCTTCAGCCTTGGCTGTAACGGCAATATCACGCAAGGCCTGCCATAGGGCATCAAGCCCCATACGACTGGCAGAAGAAGTTACCATGGGTACCACACCATTAAGATACGCTGCCCACATTTTTTGTTTTTCAGCGCGTTCCTTTTGCTTACACTTATCAGCCTTGGTTAAAATGGGCAAAAGAGGAATGCCATGCGTTTGGGCAAAGTCCACCAATTGTATGTCAATTTTTTGCGGCGGCAAGCGGCAATCAAGCAAAATAACCAAGGCTTTTAAAGACTGACACCCCACCAAGTAGCGTTGCATAAGCTTACCCCACGCATTGCGCTCTGTTTTACTGCACTTGGCATAGCCATAGCCTGGCAAGTCCACCACGTAAAAATCTTCCGGCTCCACATGGTAAAAATTAAGTGAACGTGTTTTGCCGGGGGTGGCGCTGGTCTTGGCTAAAGACTTACGCCCCGCCAAGGCATTAACCAAGGAAGATTTTCCCACATTAGAGCGCCCTGCCAGCGCAATTTGCACGCTCTCAAGGCTAATAATTTGCTCAAATGTATAGGCTGTGGTTTCAAGAACAAGCTTAGATTGCATATGGGTCTCACTTATAGGGCTTGAAGCATTTGAAAAAGAAATGACATATACGCCAATACAGAGCCTCGCCCTAGCCCCAAAAAGGCAGAAAGAGGCGACTTTACCTTGACAATATATAACGAATACGTAAAAATTCTGTGCTTTCGTATCTGCAGCAGGTGGCACCTTTGTGTAAGGGCCATATACGCTACTTATAGCCCTGTCTTTTATAAATTGCAAATGGTGATACTATGCTTAAAATTCTTATTATGAATGGGCCCAATTTACGCGCTTTAGGCCAACGACAACCAGAAATTTACGGACATGACGGCATAGACGCCATACCCGCCGCAGTGCGCAAGCTCATGCCTCATTTAGCAGATAGCATAGAGCTGAGTTTTTTTCAGTCTAACCATGAGGGCGAACTCATTGACAGACTAGAACAAGCACGCCAAGACGGTACGGACGGCGTGGTGCTTAATGCCGGCGCCTTTACCCATACAAGTCTTGCCCTTGCCGATTGTCTGGCATGGATTAACGTGCCTTGCGTGGAAGTGCATCTTAGCAATGTGCTAGCAAGAGAAGAAGAAATACGCCAAAAAAGCTTTATAGGCCGACATGTTATCGGCGTTATAGCCGGATTTGGCATTCAAAGTTACGCCCTTGGTGTTCAAGCCTTGGCGTGCCATATTAACAAATAGGAGTAATTATGTATTCAACTACCGATTTTAAAAGGGGTCTTAAAATTGAAATCGACAAAACCCCTTATGAAATAGTAGAGTTTCAACACTTTAAGCCAGGTAAAGGCGGCGCCATGGTACGCACAAAGTTGCGTAACATTTTAAACGGCCGCGTGGTAGATAATACCTTCCGCTCTGGCGAAAAAGTGGATCGTCCAAACCTTGAAACACGCGATATGCAATTTTTGTATACCGAAGGTGAAGACTTGGTTTTCATGGATATGACCACCTATGAGCAATTGCAAATTAAGGCTGCCTCCACCGACGGAAAATCCGGCTTTTTGAAAGATGGTCAAGAATGTAGCGTGCTTTTATACAATGAGCAGCCCATAGACATCGAAATTCCTGTCTCCCTTATTTTGGAAGTGACAGAAACAGAACCCGGTGCCAAGGGCGATACTGTAAGTAACGTAACCAAACCTGCCACCTTAGAAACAGGCATCACCATTCAAGTGCCTCTTTTTGTGAACGTGGGTAATAAAGTAAAAGTAGATACACGCACCAAGGAATACCTCGGACGCGAAAACTAAGCTTCAGTGACTCTGGGGTGCCGTGGTGCCCCAGAGTCGCACATATACACATTCTCCTTTTCCATTAGTCTTTTGCAGTGTTTACATTCCGCGTAAGCACAGGAGGGTATTTTTACGGACGCTCGTAATGTAGCCCGCGAATTAACAGGACTTTTTCTTGTATTTTTTGGGCTTTTTGTTTTACTCAGCTTAGCCACACACGCTCAAGTGGATCCAAGCCTAAATCATGTTGTCAGCGACCCCGCCACAATAAAGAATTACGCTGGCCTTCTCGGTGCCTACGTTTCCGGCACATTAAGCGATCTTTTTGGCGTTGCGGCCTATATTTGGCCTTTGGTTTGCGGGGCTGTGGGCGTAGCTTGCATTGCACCGCAATATGAGCTTATGTGGTGGCGCTGGCTTGGGTATTTTTTACTCACCATTTGCTTACTCTTCACGGGCGCCGCATGGGACTTACACGTGGGCGAAATTTACGGCGGTGGTTTGGTAGGTTCCACTTTATATGAACATGCTTCCAGACTTTTAAGCCACTGGGGCTCTGTTATCCTATGGTTTTTTCTCTTTTGCACAGCCATACAGCTCACCTTTGGCCTTTCTTGGCTAAAACTTTACCATAAAGTTAAAGCCTTGTGCCAAACACGCATTAGCGCTGTGAGTTCCCTAGAAAGACCTGCATTGCCCCCCCTACCACTGCCAAACATTAAAAACCTTTGGGAAAAGTTGACCTCAAGGCCGGCGCAAAAAGCTTTACCGCAAGTCTACGACGTAGACGCTGAAGAAAGCGACGCCACCGACGACCCCGCCATACGCGTGGTAAAAAGAAGCAAGCCTTCACGTAAAAAAGTAAAAAAAGCGCAAGAAACTTCACAAGAAGACTTGTATGACTCCGCTTCTGACCAGTACCAAGACGCATATGATGAACAGTATGACGAGCGCTATGAATACTATGATGAGCACCATTATGAGCAAGATGTAGAACAAGATGTAGATCAATACGTAGAGCAAGAAGACTATGCTCAAGCCCCTGCACAAGGGCGTGATAATAGTTCTTCTGGTGATTCGCAAAAAGCATCTAAAAAGCCCGCAGCTCCTAAAACCTCTAGAGGCCTATTCTCTTTTGGTAAAAAGGAAGAAGCCCCAGCTACAAGTAAAACTCCTACGCGCACACAGTCTAAAAACAATGCGCAAGAAGATGACTATAAAAATGCCCATGAAAATACCCATGAGGAATTTCATGAAGAGGCCTACAACAAGAGCGACTCCGAAGATTCCCCCCCGCATTATGATGACAATTACGATGACAATTATGATGATGGCTACGATGACGACGACCACGGGCACCATGAATCTTTAGAGGACGTATACGATGACACGTATGAAGAGACGCCTCCTGCAAAAGTAAAACAGCAAGCCCCGCAACCCAGTAAGGCAAAAACAGCAGCTAACCCTGCGCTACCAAAGAAAAGGAAATACGTTTTCCCCTCACTGGACCTCTTGCAAGACCCTGCGCCCTCCTCTCCCACAGCTAGGGGAGAAATGGAGAAAAAGGGGCAAGCCTTGGTTTCTTGCTTGGCTGATTTTGGCATTCAAGGGGAGCTTGTACACATTACCCCAGGCCCTGTGGTCACCATGTACGCCTTTCGCCCTGCTGCCGGTGTGCGTGTTAACCGCATTGCCAACCTTACCGATGACATTGCCCTAGCTTTAAAAGCCCTTGCCATACGCATTCAGGCCCCCATACCTGGCTCAGATACCGTGGGTATTGAAATTCCTAATATACAACGAGACATTGTAAATTTTAGGGAAATATTAGAATCGCAAGCCTTTAGCGAAGCAGGCGGCCCTTTAAACATGGTGCTTGGCAAAAACATTGCCGGCAAGCCCTTTGTTTCCGAGCTTTCCAAAATGCCGCACCTTTTGGTGGCGGGCGCCACAGGGGCAGGAAAAAGTGTGGGCCTTAATACTATCTTAATGAGCCTACTCTACACTACGCAACCAGATGATATGCAGCTTTTGCTCATTGACCCCAAGCGTATTGAAATGGCCGTGTATGCTGACCTGCCGCACTTGGTGCACCCTGTGGTTACAGAAATGCAATACGCTAAAACTGCCCTCGAATGGGCCGTGGCAGAAATGGATAAACGCTACGAAGCCATGGCACGCGTAGGCGTACGTAATATTACAGGCTATAATCAAAAAATTAAGGAAATGGGAGATAATAAATCGGCAGAACTGGCGGACTTTGAGCCCCTGCCCTACCTTGTCATCATCATTGACGAATTGGCAGACCTTATGCTTACAGCCGCACGCGAAGTGGAAACAAGCATTGTGCGCCTAGCACAGCTGGCCCGCGCTGCTGGCATACATATGATTTTAGCCACACAGCGCCCCTCGGTGGATGTGGTAACCGGTATCATTAAAGCCAACTTCCCCTGCCGAATTTCCTTTCAGGTAACCAGTAAGCACGACTCACGTACCATTTTAGACATGGTAGGCGCCGAACACTTACTAGGGAAAGGGGATATGCTCTTTAAGCCCAGTGGCGGGCGCCTCATGCGCTTACACGGCCCCTTTGTGGCAGATGAAGAAGTGCAAGCCGTGGTAAGCCACTGGAAGCGGCAATCACCCCCCAAGTACAAGGTGGACTTTGCCCAATGGGGACAAGAACAAAACGAGGTTTCCGGCGGAGGCCTTGGCGGCGATGCCAGCGCTGATTCCTTATACCCGGAAGTACGCGCCTTTGTGGAAGAACAAGGCAAGGCCTCCATCTCCTTAGTGCAGCGACGCTTTCGCATTGGTTTTAACCGAGCCGCTGTACTCATGGAACAACTGGAACGTGACGGCATCATAGGTCCTGCCGATGGCAGCAAGCCGCGCAGTGTTATTCGGTAGTTTGTACTTTAATTTTTATTTAATTTTTACTGAGTTTATTTTTAGTGGCTGAAAGGGAAACGCTTTTGCTAGTACCCAAAAGTGTTCCCCTTCCACCACCATCCCCTCATAAAAACGCCCATGGTGGTATGGCATAGAGCGGATACTACATACACTTCTCAACCCTAAAATGAGGTAATTATGTATATGCAAAGCATTAAAAAAACTTTATTTGTCATGTTTGGCATACTATGCATGGCCTCCGCAGGGCATGCAGCCAGCCTTGAATCACAAATTCAAAAAAAATATCAAGGCATCAATGCCATAAAAAGCAGCTTTGAACAAAGCCTTGTGCACAAAGAAAGCGGCAATGTGCAAAAAAGAAAAGGAGAGCTTTTTTTTAGCAAGCCTTTTTCTGTGCGCTGGGAAACAAAAAATCCCTACCCAGAATTGCTCCTTATCACGGACAAAGTAGTGTGGAACTATCTTCCCGATGAAGAAGTGGCGTATAAGTACACGCCGGACATTGTGGAAGGCTCGCGCCCCTTGGTACAAGTAATCACCGGACAAGCGCAACTCAGTAAGGATTTTGCGGTGAAAAACCTCGGAAAAGATGGTGAATACACCAAATTACAGCTCTACCCTCACGACCCTAGCCCCGATATGGTGGAAGCGTATCTTTGGGTAGATGCAAGCCTTATTATTCGTAAAGCTTCCATTATAGATTTTTATGGCAACAGCAACAGCCTACATTTTACCAAGGTAGAAATTAACCCCTCTCTACCCCAGAATACCTATAGCTTCACACCGCCCAAAGGGGTAGATGTAGAAAGCGGCATGCGCCAATAGCCTATTTTGTCTTTTCGTTTAAGGGTAAGGCTTTTATAAAGCTTTACCCTTTTTTTGCGCACAAAGCGTTGAGGCGCCAACGCCTTTAAGCTTAGAAAATAAAATTGATTTTTTTCTTTCTTTAGCTAGACTTTAACCGTAAAAAAATTATACTGTATGCAATATACAAGCGTAGAGGATCTAGGAGGTAACTATGCAACTTAGAAAAAGTTCTTTAGGGCAAGAAGCCACACACCTCATTCGTAAAATGGTTCTTGATGGGCAATTTAGCGAAGGGGAGCGCCTTGTGGAAGATCGCATTGCCGCAGAACTTGGCATAAGCCGAACGCCCTTGCGCGAAGCGCTACACCGCCTTGCACAAGAAGGCCTTCTGGAGAAAAGACGTACCGGTGGCTATGTGTTGCGCACCTTACAGCGCACAGAGGTGGAAGACGCCATTGCCATTCGCTCTATGTTAGAGTCATACGCTGCCGGCCTTGCAGCAACGCGCAGTACACCAGAGCAAAAGAAAGCCTTGCGCGAGAATCTCCAAAAATTTAGCAACACGAAAGGGCAAGATATTAGCACCTTGGTGGAGCTCAATGAGGCTTTTCACAACATTTTACGCGAAGCCGCACATTCCCCATTGTTGGCACAACTTTTAACAGAGCTTGATGGTGTGGTGGAGCGTTTACTGCGTCCCAGCATTTCTACCCATGAGGCCGCTTGGTCAGACAGTGATCATTTAGCCATTTTAGAAAACATCGAAAATGGTCATGCTGAAGGTGCTAACCAAGCCATGAAAGCACATATTGACCACGCCAAGGAAACTATTTTAGGCTTACTCGATCAGATGCCAAAGTCCAAGGCGTAGTCACACTTGCGAACCCATATATTTTTTCACTCAAAATAACTTGAGCACAAAAAAACCCGCCTTCTTTCGAAAGCGGGTTTTATTTATTTTTCAAGGCCTAGAGCCATTCAAGCCATTCCTTCCAAGTACCTTCGCGTTGTTCACGCTTTTCTTTACTTTCGTCCTTGGTAAATTCATGGTGAGCAGCAAGGCTTTTCTTTTGTGCAAGCTCTGCAACTTCAGGTACGTCCTTAAAGTTGTCTACCACATAGGTATAACGGCGCCATGCAGGGCCAAATTGATCCATATTAAAGAATACGTCACCCACATACACTTCGTGTTCAGCCATGAGCTTACGAATTTCTTGCATATGTGCTGGGGCCGTTTGCGCATAGTCCGTACCGGGGAAGGTTTGCACAAGGCGATTGAAATATTCATAGCCTTCTTGCAGTTCATTGGTAGGTCTATCGATGGATACAAAGCCTTTCAAACGTGCAGAACCAATTTGGTACAGCACATAAGCTATGGATTCATGCCTTGGATGCAATGCTTCAAAATCTTTATAAGCTTCAACAGCTGCTGCATACTCACTATCAAGGAAGTACGCATCCCCTAAAGAAAGCTCAGCCTGTACAGTGTAAGGACTGAATGGGTAGGCATCGCGTAATTTATTATAACGCTCTGCTGCAGCCAAGTAATCCTTTTCTGCCATAAAGTCGTTGGCAGTTTCAAAAAGTTCTTGTGCTGTATCTTCTGGCGGAGGCAAATAGAAATGGTCTATAATACCACAGCCGGAAAGCCATACCGTTGCCATAAGGGCACATGCAGCGCGCAAAGATTTTTTATGCATTATTTTCTTCCACATACAGGAAAGCAGCCTGAGCAGCAGTGGCACCATCGCCCACAGCCGTACTTACTTGCCTACAAAGTTTAGAGCGTATATCACCGGCAGCAAACACGCCTGGAACATTGGTGCGCATTTCTGTGTCGGTATGAATAAAACCATTTCCGTCCTTTTCCACAATATCAGGCACAAAGTCAATACTTGGTTTGATACCTACGAAAACGAAAAATCCATCCACAGCCAACTCTGTTTCTGAACCATCTTGGACATTTTGTAAAGTAAGACCTGTAAGCGCATCTTCCCCATGAATGGCCTTAACCACAGTATTGCGAATAATTTCCACATTTTCTGCAGCTTCAAGACGGTCCACATAGGTTTTAGCGCCACGAAAAGCTTCTCTACGATGTATAAGGTGCACTTTTTTTACAATTTTAGACAAGTACAAAGCTTCTTCCAAAGCCGTATTGCCGCCGCCCACCACCGCAACATCTAAGCCGCGATAGAAATTACCATCACAAATGGCGCAATAAGAAACTCCGCGTCCGCTAAGTTTCATTTCATTTTCCACACCAAGGTGGCTGTGCATGGCCCCTGAGCAAATAACCACAGCACGGGTTTCGTGCCATGTTTTACCTATTTGCACCTTATGCATGCCTTTGCCATCTTGGCTAAGCTCCATGCTTGTTACGCCTTCACTAAAGCGCTCAAGTTCTAGCTCATCAAGATGCGCAGTAAAGGCATCTGCCAACTCATAGCCCTTAATTCCCTTAGGAAAACCGGGATAGTTTTCAATGGACTCGGTTTGCAATACTTGCCCGCCAGAGGTAAGCTTTTCCACCAAGGCCACCTTACAACCAGAGCGAACCATATAAAGTGCAGCGGTAATGCCCGCTGGGCCACTGCCTATGATAATGGCGTCGTAAGCACTCATGCAAGAGCCTTTTGATCAAGCTTTTCTTTTAAGGCATCCTTGGTCACAGCGCCGGTAATTTGCTCTACCACTTCGCCGCCTTTAAAAATAATTAACGTAGGAATGGCACGAATACCAAATTTCCCAGGAGTATTAGGGTTTTCGTCCACATTCATTTTAGCTATAAGCACACGGCCTTCATATTCAGTGGCAAGCTCATCCACAATGGGGCCCACAGCGCGACAAGGACCGCACCAAGGGGCCCAAAAATCGAGAAGAACAGGAATATCAGATTTTAAAACGCTATCGTTAAAAGTAGCATCAGTGATTTGCATAGCCATAAGGGAGCTCCTTATTTTATTTACAGATTACAGAATTTTCATTCCTATAATATAACGCCTATTCAGGACAATACTGTAGTTTTCAATGGGGCTACTGTCAAGCCCCGTAAAGAAAATTGTAATACCCATAAAAGGGCACTTTAAGCAAAATTATTAGGCTTTACACCAGTCCTGCGGTATACTTTGACCGCGAGCAATGGCTTCAAAATCCAAAGCATGGCACAAGCCCTGTTGCGCATAAAGCCAGCCCGCATAAGCCACCATGGCTGCGTTGTCTGTGCACAGCGCTGGCGAAGGCACATGAAAGGCCAAACCATTTTCTTGAGCTAAGCTTGCCATCTTAGCCCGTAAATGTGAATTAGAAGCCACACCACCTGCCAAAATAAGGCTTTTTATGCCTTCATTCTTTGCAAGAGCGCGCTGCGTTTTAATACACAGCGTATCAACCACAGCCTGCGTAAAGGCAGCGCACATATCGCACAAAGCTTGCGGCGCCTCATCTATACTGCCATACGGCTCTAGCACTTCAGGATGCTTTGAAATATACAAAGTGGCCGCTGTTTTTAAGCCGCTAAAAGAAAAATCTAAATTATCATTGTCTATATAGGGACGCGGAAAAAGCGTCTTACCCTTTTGAGCCACCCTGCCACGTTGGGATAAGGCATCAAAAGCCTTTCCTGCAGGATAGGCCAGACCCAACACTTTACCCACCTTGTCAAAGGCCTCCCCTGCTGCGTCGTCTAAAGTACGCCCAAGTACGGTAAAGTTGTCTATGGCATCAATACGGTATACATGCGTATGCCCGCCGGAAACTAAAACACCCAAAGCCGGAAAAGCTAAAGCATGCTCAAGACCGGCAGCCAATAGGTGCGCATGCAAATGATTCACACCCACCACCGGCTTTTGCGTTGCCATGGCAAGGCCCTTGGCAAAGCTTACCCCCACCAGCAAAGCCCCCAGCAAGCCCGGACCTCGTGAGACAGCATAGCTGTCAATATCGCTGACGCTTATGCCTGCTTTTTGCAAGAGCTTATCGAAAAGCGGCCCCATATATCTATAATGCTCGCGCGACGCCAGTTCTGGCACCACACCACCAAAAAGAGCGTGCATCTCCACCTGCGTGGCCAATACCGAGGCCAAAACCTTACCATCTTGCACCAAGGCAAGGGCGGTTTCATCGCAAGAACTTTCTATTCCAAGACAAATCACAGATAATTCCTACACATTATAGCACAAGTGATTTGTAATACTCTTCATAAAAAGCAGATACATCATCCACCTCAGCACAAGAGCCAATGAATAAAGGCGTGCGCTGATGCAATTCTTTAGGTTGCACCTCCAATATACGTTGGCTGCCATTGGTGGCTTTACCACCAGCTTGTTCCACCAAGAAAGCCAAGGGGGAAGCTTCGCACATGAGGCGCAACTTCCCTTCGGGCTTGCGCACATCACCAGGGTACATATAAATTCCCCCTTGAAGCAAGGTGCGGTGGAAGTCTGCCACCAAGGAGCCCACATAGCGTGCGGAATATTTGGTATTGTGTGCAGCTTGAGGGTTTTTAAACCAGTCCACAGCTTTTTTGGACGCATCGTCCCAATAATGCCAATAGGCTTCATTAACTGAATACACCTTACCGCGTCTTGGCATGGTAATATTGGGGTGCGAAAGTAAAAACTCTCCTACGCCGGGATCTAAAGTAAAGCCGTGCACACCTTGGCCTGTGGAAAAAATAAGCATGGTAGACGGGCCATACAAAATATAACCGGCAGCCACTTGCCGTAGGCCTGGCTGCAACACATCTTCCAAAGTGCCATCCCCCGTACTGCCACGCTCGCGACACAAAATGGAGAATATGGTGCCCACATTAACATTGACGTCAATATTGCTGGAGCCATCTAAGGGGTCGAAAATGAGAATATAATCCCCTTTAGGAAAATCAGCAGGAATGGGGATAAGCTCTGCCACTTCTTCTGAACCCATGGCACACAAGCTTCCACTGCGGCCCATGCGATGAATAAGTACGCTATTGGCAATTTCATCCATCTTTTGCACATGCTCACCTTGTACATTTACAACGCCTGTGCCCCCAAGCACATCCAGCAAACCAGCTTTAGCAATGCGGCGCGAAATAATTTTGGCAGATAAAATTAAGTCATTCAAAAGCGCTGTGAATTGCCCTGTGGCATAAGGACTACGCTTTTGATGCAATAGAATATGTTCGGTAACGGTAATTTCTGACATAACCCCTCTATATTTCTAAAATAAGGGGCAAAGCCACTGCCTTGCCCCTGTATTGTTTTTATACATACACACTACACAAGAGCCCATACGCCCTTTCATAGTGTGTGTAAAAGCTTAGCTGTGCGTACAGCTAAGCTTTTAGAATTATTTAGGCCCAAAGGGGCTCAAGCGTTTAGGCGCAGCAGATTCGGCAGGTTCAGCAGATTTATCTGCTTCATCTTGGGCCGGAGCTTCTTGCTGAGGAGCTTCTTGTGGCGCCTGTTCTGTGCTGCCATCCGTGTTGCCTTCCGTACTTGGAGCTACAGGCTCAGTGGTGGCAGGCGTGTCGGACTTTTTACCAAAAGGTGAAGGTACACGTACAGGCTCAATGGCAGGCGCATCACTAGGCGGTACAAAAGGTGCCGGCATAGGTGTAGGCTTTCTTACCACACGGCGAGGTTGTTCCTTAGGAGCAAGGATAATCTCTACCTTTTCTTCAGCGCCTTTTTGCTCTTGCTCAACTTTGGCAGCTTCTTTTAAAGGCTCAGGTGTCGTAAACGGCCCCTCACTGGTAGGCCCAGTACGTGGATTGGTTGTTTCACCAAAAGAACCTTCCACTGGCACAGCAAAGATAAGCGGAATATTACCCAAGTAGCGCATGGACCAATAGAAGGTGCCTGCAGCATTGGAAACCGTACCGCTATTTTCTTCTAACACAATGGTATCCCACGGAATACCTGCCATGGGTGTGCTAGCAAAATTATATTTGCCGGCCCACAATAAGGCATTGGGAGAAATAATTATTAACTCATCAGGATTGGCAGAATAGGAAAGCAAGGCACGCATATCAAAATATACTGCCAACACACCACGGAAGGTGTAGGCTTCATACAAGGGGGATGCCAATAACACTTCTGGCCCCATGGCGGTGTCTTGAACATAGCCGCGAAGCGCACGAAGATTTTGCTTTGCATCAGGCTCTAACAAAGGAAGGAAATCCAAAGCCTTTATGGGCGGCCCAGGCACTTGCCCCGTTAAGGTGGCATTGGCTGTAATGCCGCTTAAGCCAGAAAGCCAAGGAAAGCGAGTCAGTAAAGTTTGTATCCATTGCATGGTTGGCGGTTTATCCGCATTGGACATGGTTTTTTCAAGGGCTGTAAGCTGTGCATCTATGCCCATCATACCCAAGGAAAGCTTCTCTTCATATTCATTTAAAGAGCCAGTATCGTCATAATCTATAGAAGCAGCTACGTTTACATTATCATACCAAATGCTTTTTGTACCTTTCCAAACATTCTTCGTTGTTTGGTTAAAGCCACAACCTGCTGCGCCTAACATGAAGACACAAAGTAAAACCCCGACCATTTTTTGTTGTATTGACATAGTATATCCTTTACACAATAAAGTTGTTGCTTTGGGCATACCAAAACAACGCTTATACGTTTTTCCTAGTACTACTTTTATAATATAGAAAGCGAGATTATGAGTGCACGCGGTTTTCTAGCCTATCTGCCAACGATTCTAAAACAGAAATAACGCGCTCCTTGCCTGGTGAGGGCATCTTTACATCAGCTGCTGTTGCAGATTCCGCAGGCGCGCTGGACATGGTGCGCACATTATCTGCGCGTGTTTGCAGCTCTTGCTTTTCTTCTGCACCTTCCGCGCCTTGAATGAGCTCGTCATAAATTTCAAGAGCAGCATTGTAGTCACCTTGTTCTGCTAATACATCAGCCATGGAACGTGTGCGTAACGATATGTTGTCGCCACTGTCTTCTCCATCAGCTGCGCATTCCTCAGCCCCTTGATTTTTTGCAGCAGAAGAATCTACCACTGCAGGGCGCTCCACAGCCTTAATAGTTACGCGAGGTTTTATAGCCTTATTTGGCGTTACTTTTATGCTGGGCTGTACCACTGAAATGGAAGGTGCTTCTATTTTACCTTGTGTCGTGGGAGCAACAGTAGGGACATCTGCGGGAGCAGTTGCGGCAGCTGCGGGGGCATCTGCGGGAGCAGTTGCGGCAGCTGCGGGGGCATCTGCAGGAGCTGCTTGCTGAGGCTCTACTGGTGCTTGCTCCACCTGCTGAGGCCCTGCAAGGCTTTGTAAACCTGCAGCAAAAATTGCCGAAAGAGAAAGCCCTTCTTTTTCGCACATGGCGCCCAAGAAAGCCGCCGCTAGCGCTTTATCATCTGAAGGGGATTCATTGGCTTGGCTTAAGCTATTACCCCAAGCCTGCCAAAAACCAGCATAGCGAGTAAGCATAGGAGATAATATGGAAAGCTGTGTCTTAAGACGGTTAGCATAATCATCTTTTTCGCTATGCTTATGTAAAAGCTCCACAAAAAAGAAGCGTGCCTCTATGAACTCCGGATGTCTTTCAAGGCCTCGCTGTAATGTTTCCACCGCACGCGGCACATCCGTTTCAGACACCATTTTTGCCAAAGGAAAGAAAAGTTTAGAGCTGGGCTCCAAATCAACAACTTCTTGATACCAATCAATTTTTTCTTGCATCTATCTCTCCTTACTCAGCCGCTGCATCTTCGTTTGTGAACAAATACAATATTTCATTATCACGAACATAGTGCAAACGTTGACGAATCATTTTTTCCGTGTACGCATCATCAGACTTTAGAAGACGTATTTCTTTGCTAATTTGCATATTTTCTGCATCAATGGCAGCTATTTCTTGTTCCAGTATGGTGTGGCTTTGCCTTAATTCATTAAAAAGAAAAATACCACCATCACCCCAGATAATGCGATACAAGAGTACCACATTTAAGATACCTAAAAAAACAAGAATACATGTGCGCCAAAAAACAACCATGGCTACTCACTACGCATTCTTAATGAAATTTTTTTATAAAAACCATATACATAGTTACCGCCAGAAAAAACGGCCAGCACCACAGAAGCGTACAAAAGTACCATGGCTAAGGGCTGCAAATCCATCCCAAATACAGGATAGTGAATAAGCAAAGGCACCAAAGCAAGCCCTTGCAAAACCGTTTTCACCTTGCCATAGGTATCTGCCGCAAGCACAATACCTTCGTCCATGGCAATGGCTCTTAAGCCTGTTACCATAAGCTCACGGCAAACAATAACAATAGCCACCCAAGAAGGTATCCACCCAAGGCCCACAAGCATTATAAGCATGGAGCAAATAAGCACTTTATCCGCCAACGGGTCTAAAAACTTCCCTAAGCTTGTGACCATGTTGCCACGTCGCGCTATATATCCATCTACCCAATCAGAAAAAGAGGCTATGATAAAAGCAATGGCCGCTATAAAGCAAAAAACAGGGCCCTCAAAATAGAGTAAAACTACAATGAGTGGCGTCATAAGCATGCGAAACAATGTTATTTTATTTGCTAAATTCAGCTGCATTCTTTGCCTTATACCTCTTACGTAAAACGTATCTTTCTTAAGGTTTACTACCCATAAACTGCGTTATTGTGACATAAGAAAGGAAAAAAATCCAGTCCATAAGCTCAAAGCCTTTTGGTTTTTTCCTTTCTTTTTCTTATTCGTGACTGCTAGCCAAAGCTTCTAAGCTATTATGAGAAGCATCAGCAATGGCATCAGCCAAAGCAAGGAAGCCGCGCTTAGCCGGAGTTTCTTCTTCTAAAAACACCACAGGAACGCCACTATCTGCAGCTACCACCGTGGCGGGATCTAAAGGAATATCACCCAAAAATTTCAAACCGTAGCGCTCAGCCAATTCTTTACCGCCACCCTTTTTGAACAAATGAATGGCTTCATGGCAATGCGGGCAAAAAAGGCCGCTCATATTTTCCACAACGCCAAGTACGTTGGCCTTGGCATGCTGTAAAAAGTTTAAAGCTTTACGCACATCGGCCAAGGAAATTTCTTGCGGCGTTGTTACCACTACACACAAAGCATCGGGGATTGTTTGTAAAATGGTCATGTGTTCATCGCCAGTGCCAGGAGGGGAATCAATGAGTAAAAAGTCTAAATCACCCCAAGCCACATCGGAAACAAATTGACGTATGGCTGCAGTTTTTTTAGGCCCGCGCCATAAAATGGCACTATCTTTTTCTTTAAGCAAAGAATCCATGGATATGACGCACAAATTATCATTGTAGGCAGCAGGAAGCATAAGCGAGCCACTTTCATCCATTTCAATGCCAGCACTTAAGCCAAGAAGGTTGGGCACGCTTGGGCCGTGAATATCCACATCTAAAATACCCACTTTAAAGCCGCGCGCCGCTAAAGCAGCTGCTGTATTTACCGTTACGGAGCTTTTACCCACGCCGCCTTTGCCACTCATAATAAAAAGCTTATGGCGAATTTTACCCAGCGTTGAGGTAATAAGGGTATCTTGTAAAGCCATGGTGGCATTTACTTTTTTACCACCGCCAGAAGAACACGAAGAACACGAAGACATACTATCCCCCCCAAATAATATAAACGCGGGCTACCAGCCGTGGCTGCCCACTAAATCTACAAACACAGCACTACCCACATCTTTTACAAGAACAGTGCCATTTTCTCTACGCGCCTGCATAAGCCTTTGTGAGCGCTTTTGCTCGCCCACAGGAATAAGCATAATGCCCCCCTCATCCAATTGTCGCACAAGAGGTTTAGGAATTTCCGGCCCACCGGCTGTCACTAAAATACGGTCAAAAGGCGCCGCTTCTTCCATACCAAGGGTGCCATCATCCCGTTTCATATAAATATTTTTAAATTGCATCTGTTGCAAAAGCAATGTGCGTGTGGCCGTAAAGAGTTCGGGAATACGCTCCACCGTATATACGCGGCAACCAAGATAAGCCAGCACCGCCGCTTGATAGCCAGAACCGGTGCCAATTTCTAGCACACGCATTCCTTTCTCCACACGTAAAAGCTGCGTCATCAAGGCCACGGTGGAAGGCTGCGAGATGGTTTGACCATAGCCAATGGGCAAAGGTCTGTCCTCATAGGCCTGCATACGAAAGGCTTCTTGCACAAAGTCATGCCTTGGTACGGCATTCATGGCAGCAAGCACATTTTTATCTGTAATTCCAGAATTTTCTTGAAGATTACGCACCATAGAAGCACGTAAAATTCGAGGGTCTATTCTTTGTGTGGGGGATTGACGCATACTTCCTTCATGTCATGCTGCATATGGAGCACTGTTGAAATTCATCTCACCTTAAGAACAAATTTCTTTTGCTAAGTCAACATAAAAGCCGAAGTAGCATCCTACATACCTAGGGAATAGATATTTTCCAAATGGTTAGCCTTAGTGCACAAACACAGCTAAAAATCTACACATAATAGCATTAAGTAAAAAATATTTGTACATTCTATAATGACAATGGCCCCAAGACATTGTATAAAGCTCACACCGTGCTCTCATAAGCACACGTACATTTACTTGCAAAACACATAGGTATACCATGAAAATAAAAAAACTTTTTTCTACAACACTCTTTTTAACCTTCTTAGGCGGCATTGGCTATGGCGGCTATATTTTCTTTCAAGACAGAAACGGCCCCACCATGGAACTTACACCCAATACCGGCGCCATATCTCAAGCTTCAGAACTTACTTTACATCTAAGCGACCCTTCCAAGGTGCGCTCTGTGGAAGTTTTTGTGCGCAGTGGCAACCAAAGCATACCTGTTTTTTCTAAACACTTTGACCCCTACACCGAGAATGTGTCCACTACCTTTAGCTTTAAAAACGCGCCCATTCCCGAAGGGGATATTGAGCTTGAGCTCAAAGCCAAGGACGCTTCCCTCGCTGCCTTTGGCCTTGGCAACAGCACCATACAAGTTTTTCCTGTGCGTCTTGATAATAAGCCCCCGCGCATTGGCGTAAAAACCCTTCCCCCCAACGTACGTCGCGGCGGTACTGGTGTAATACGTTATACTGTTAATGAAGAAGTTCTCTCCACAGGTGTGCAAGTGGGTGAGCAGCTCTTTCAGGGCTTTAGACAGCCCGACAATAGCTATATAGCCTATTTTGCCTTTCCTCACGGTATGAAAATGGAAGACTTTACCCCAGAAGTTCTAGCCAAAGACCTTGCGGGAAATACCACGAAAAATTCTTTGCGTGTGAACAAGCAAGAGAGAAAGTTTAAAGAAGATACCATTAAGATTACAGACGCTTTCCTTGACAGGGTAAGTCAAAAGCTGCTTGAGCTTGCTCCCGACGCCTCAACGCCTTTGGAGCGTTTCCTCATTATTAATAGCGATATTCGCTTTGCCAATACGCAGTTTTTACGCCACTTAGGCCCGCAAACAGGCAATGAAACCTTATGGGAAGGGTCTTTTATGAGCTTACCGCGCGGTGCTTCTCGCGCTGGTTATGGTGAATACCGCACCTATGTGTACAACGGGGAACCCATAGATAATCAGTGGCACCTTGGTTATGATCTAGCCTCGGTAAAGCAAGCGAAAATCCCCGCTGCCAATGCCGGCAAAGTTATCTTTGTGGGTGATCTTGGCATTTATGGAAATCTTGTGGTCATAGACCATGGACTTGGCCTTATGTCCTTATATTCACACCTTACAGACATCTTGGTAAACAAAGATGATGCAGTGAAAAAAGGGGATTTTGTGGGTACCACGGGCACCACGGGTATGGCTTTTGGCGACCATGTGCACTTTGGTATGCTGGTAGGCGGCATTGAGGTAACCCCTCTTGAGTGGCTAGACCCCAAATGGATTCGTGATAATATCACCGGTAGACTTAACGCGAAATAAGCATGTCAGCACCAGTAAAGCATACCGCTGCCTATATTTGTTTAGGCTCTAACATGGGCGACACCAAAGCGCACATGGCCGCAGCCAGAGACGCTCTTAAGGCTTTGCCAGAAGTTAGCCTTGTGCAGGCTTCACCGCTTTACTTTACGGAGCCGCAAGGACTTAAAGAGCAAGCATGGTTTTGCAATCAAGTGGTGCAGTTGCACTGCGCCCCCTCGTGGACAAGCGCAAAGCTTTTGCAGGCCCTACTTGCCATAGAAACAACGCTTGGTAGAACGCGCAGTACAGAACCTGCTTTACGCTATGGCCCGCGCGTTATGGATATGGATATTTTACTTTTTGGGCATGAAGTAAACACCGATGCTGTTTGTACCATACCCCATCCGCGCATGTTGGAGCGGGCCTTTGTGCTCATTCCCTTGCGCCATGTGCTGGGTAACGATACCCTGCTTGGGTTAGCGGAGCTGGAAGAAGCATTGCGCATGCTCCCCTATCGTGTGGATGGGGATAAAATTTATCAATAATTGTATCTTCTCAATAGGTACAAAGTCATAAATAATTTAAGGAGTTCACCATGTGGAAATGGATAATTTTAGCTCTATGCGCCTATGTTTTGTATAGACTTTTTGCCAATGACATTAAAAAAAAATTAGACAAAAGAAATGACGAAGAAGAAGTGGAACGCAAAGTAGCCTCGGGGGACATGGTTAAAGACCCCCAATGCGGCACCTATATAGATAAGGATAGCAGCATCACCGTTAAGAATGGAGAAGTCATTCACCGCTTTTGTAGCTACGATTGTCGCGACGCTTTTTTAGAATCAATAAATAATGGCGGCCGCGTCATTGAAACTTCCGCCACTGAACCCACTTCAGAAAAAGAGAAGCAGGATTCATAAGATTTTTTCTATATAGATTTTCTATTTAATTTTTTAGGGGGAGGGAGCTTTTTGGAAAAAGCCCCCTCCCCCGCTTGCTTTCAGCAAGCTCCCCCTCCCGCAAAAACTTTTTACGGCCGCACAGCACTACCCCGTACTAAACTTTTACGGCAACAACGTATGCGTACAAATCCTTACCCAAAAGATGCACTGCTCACATTGCGCGCACATAGCACATACTAAACGCAAACTTCGTGCGCCATGAAAGCGCGTTTTGAAGGGGGTTTGGGGGAAACTTTTTGGCGCTAGCAAAAGTTTCCCCCAAAAAAACTCTCATTCCCAAAAAAACTCACATCCCCTAAAAATCTCTCCCTCCCCTCTCTTCATACCCCCCTCATCCCCTAAAAAAAATCTGCGCCCGCGCCCCTTGCCCAGCGAGGGCTGAGCGGGTAGTATGTGCGCATGAGTAATGCAGATAACGCCCCTTTTAGCCCTTTATGGTCTCCGCTTATGGAAGAGTGGCTTGATAGCCTCTTGGCTGAGCGTGGCTTATCGCCGCACACGGTGGTAGGTTATGGGCATGACCTAAAAAACTTCCTTGTTTTTTTGCAAGAAAGCGACCTTGAAGATGCGGTTCAGCAGCGAGAATTTGAAGAGCATGAGCTTTTTTTGTATCTAGCATGGCTACGTGGACGAGGACATACGGGCCGCACACTTGCCAGACATATTTCCAGCTTACGTGGCTTCTTTACTTTTCTCTTGGAGCAAGGACGCATACAAAAAAATCCGGCCAAACTTTTAGAAAGCCCTAAATTGCCTTCTCTGCTGCCGGAATTTCTTACCAGAGAAGAAATGCAAAGCCTCTTGGACAAACCGCCCCTGCAGGATAGGGCCGGCATGCGAGACCGCTGTATTTTAGAACTGCTATACGCTTCTGGCTTACGCGTTACCGAACTGTGCCAACTGCGCTTGCTGGATATTGATAGCCAGAGACGTATTTTACGTATTTTTGGTAAAGGGTCTAAAGAGCGCCTTGTGCCCATGCACGAAAGAGCCATGGATTTTTTACAAGGCTATATTCAAGAATGGCGCAAGCTTTTTAACCCTAAAGAAGATTTTGTTTTTGTTAATCGCTCCGGACGCGGACTCACTCGCCAATATATTTGGAAATTGGTAAAAAAATATGCTCTAGAAGCAGGCATAAGCCATGCCATTTCACCGCATACTTTTCGCCATTCCTTTGCTACGCACTTACTGGAGGGCGGGGCAGATTTGCGCACAGTGCAAATGCTCTTGGGCCACAGCGACATAAGCGCCACAGAAATATATACACATATTCAAAGTAAACGTTTACAAGAAGTGCACCAACGTTACCACCCACGTAGCAGACAAGGTGCCCACAAGGCTTGATACTAAAGATGCAAGAAACACCGCATACCCCCACCTGCAGATTGGATGACATGACACCTTGCCCTGTCAACCATAAGCCGGACACGCTTATTACCTGCCACAACAATGCAGATTTTGACGCTTTTGCCTCCATTGTGGCGGCGCATTGCCTCTACCCTTGCGCTGTACTGCTCTTTCCCGGCACGCAAGAAAAAGCCTTGCAAAAATTTTACACCGACACAGCTGCTTTTATGTATAATTTTCAAAAAGCAGAAGATATCGATTGGGACAATATTACACGACTTGTGGTGGTGGATACTAAGCAAATGGCGCGTGTGCCCCATGTGCAAAATTTGTTACAACGCACTGATGTGGAAGTACATATTTGGGATCATCACCCCGCCTCCGCCGATGATATACAAGCTGATCTATGCATGAGTGATGATGTGGGCGCAGCTGTTACCCTACTCATTGGTGAATTGCGTGCAAAAAAGAAAAACATTTCTTGCCAGACGGCCACCATTCTTGGCCTTGGCATTTATGCCGATACGGGCTCCTTCACCTATACTTCCACAAAGCCCAAAGATTTTATAGCTGCGGCATGGCTTTTGGAAAAAGGCATGGACGTTAACGCCATTGCCGATATTGCCGCCCATGAGCTTACCTCCGCCCATGTGCAAACCTTACATGCCATGCTGGAGTCTAGCACCACATACCATGCGGGCAATATTCCTGTGGTCATAGCCGATGTTTCCATGGAGCATTATTTGGGCGACTTTGCCAACCTTGCGCATAAACTCATGGAAATGGAAAAGTTTGATGTCCTTTTTGCTTTGGGGCGCATGGGTAATCTCATTACCGTGGTGGGTCGTTCACGCCGTAAAGATTTTAACGTGGGTGATGTGTGTCATGGCCTTGGCGGCGGTGGGCATGCGTATGCGGCTTCAGCTTCTGTGCGTAATAAAACCATACAAGAAGTGCGCGAGCATATTATCCATGCCGTCTACAGCCAAGCTCTCCCCGAAAAATGCGCACGCGATTATATGACGGCACCGGCCCTTGGCATTGAAGAAGATATTACCATCCATGATGCCTACAATTTTTTAGTACATTATGACTTAAAAATGGTGCCCGTTTTTGCCAAAGGCACGCGCCGCTGCGTAGGCCTGCTCGATGCACACACTGCAGGGCGCGCCGTAAACCATAAACTTGCTGAATTTGATACCTATATGCAGCAAGATATGCGTACCCTACCCCCCGAAGCGGGCCTTGCTGAGCTTATAGAAATCATCGTGGAAGGGCGGCAATACCTTGTGCCCATTGTGGAAAATGACGTGGTCATAGGTGTGGTTACACGTACCGACCTTGTAAATATATTTATGACAGACCCGCACCCCACCACCATGAATAAAAGCAATAAGGTTCGCTCTTTACATAAGCTTATGCGCGACCGCTTGCCCAAGGAGGTTTTTGAACTGCTCGTACAAGCTGGTACCATTGCCGATGCTTTGCACATGACAGCTTATGTGGTGGGCGGCTTTGTGCGTGATATTTTGCTAGAGCGCAAAAATTTTGACATTGATATTGTGGTGGAAGGAAATGGTATAGAATACGCAAGAGCTTTGGCGAAGCACTTGGGCGGAAGAGTGCGTGAGCACCAAAAGTTTTTAACAGCCATTGTGATTTATACCAACACCTTGGGCCAAGAAATGCATATAGACATTGCCACAGCAAGGCTAGAATACTACGAATACCCTGCTGCCATGCCTACGGTGGAAGTTTCTTCTATAAAATTAGACCTTTTCCGCCGCGACTTTACCATCAATGCCTTAGCCATTCACCTTGGTAAAAAAGTTTTTGGCCAATTAGTAGATTTTTTTGGCGGGCAAAGGGATATTCACGACAGGCGCATACGCGTGCTCCATACCCTGAGCTTTGTGGAAGACCCTTCACGCTGCTTGCGCGCCGTACGCTTTGAGCAGCGCTACGGGTTTAAATTGGGGCCCAAGGTGGAACATCTTGTTAAAAACACCCTTTCTTTGCGCCTTATTGATAAGCTTCAAGGGGCAAGGCTTTACCATGAAATGCGGAGTATTTTTGAAGAGTTCAACCCTGTAGCTTGCCTCTGGCGCTTAAATGAACTCGGCATTTTACCAGCTTTGCATCCGCTTTTGCAATTAACTCCGCGCACACAAGAGCTTTTTTATGCTCTAAAAGATATTTTAGATTGGTATCACCTGCTTTACTTTGACGTGGCACCAGCACGCTGGAAGTTATATTTTTTAGGTCTGTGCCATCGCCATAATTATAATGAAAGCCAAAGCATATTAGAACGCCTTGGCCTGCCACGCATACAGCAAGAAGAGCTTTTAACCTTACGCGAGGACATACGCACCTTGCGCCCGCAGGTAAAACATTGGCATCATAATGCGGGCAAAGTAAGTGAACTATGCCAAATTTTGCAAGGGGCATCCCTTGAGGCCCTGCTCTTTATGATGGCACGCACGCATTCTGAAGAGCTACGCATGGTCTTTTCGCGTTATATCACCACATGGCGCCAAGAAAAAATACACCTTCGCGGCAAAGATTTATTGGAAATGGGCATACCTGCAGGCCCGCTCATGGGCGAGATTATGCGCCTTGTGAAAGCGGCAAATCTGGATGGATTAGCCTGTACCCAAGAAGAACAAAGCGCTTTAGCAAAAACGCTAGCTCTTGGCATGGGCATTACACTTACACCGCAGTGGGTCTAGCTTTTCCCCAGAAAAAAGAATTTGTAAGGACGGTAAACTCTTATTCAAGGCTTGCTCATACTCCATAAAAAGTGTACAACAACGGGAGACCTTAACTACATAAGGAGCACCCTCATATGAAGGTACTTTGGGCACCATGGCGGCTATCCTATATTCTTGGCCCCAAGCCAGATAGCTGTGTTTTTTGCTTACCAGAACACACAGACGAAGATGCTGAACGTCTTATCCTTCACAGGGGCAAACATTGCTTTGTTATTATGAATAAATTCCCGTATAATAATGGGCATCTTATGGTAACACCGTACAGACATATTATGGACTTTACGCTACTTACCAGCGAAGAAAGCACAGAGATGATGGACTTTCTTCAACGTTGCACTGCCATTTTGCAAAAACGCTTTAATTGTCAGGGCATCAATATAGGACTAAATTTAGGTGAAGCTGCTGGAGCAGGTATACGAGAGCATTTACACTTTCATCTTGTACCACGCTGGAACGGTGATTCATCTTTTATGGCTGTTATGGACGAAGTGCGCATGGTTCCAGAACATCTCCAAGCCAGTTATACAGCGCTGAAACCCCTTTTTGAACAATCTTTTCCCACCTGCTAGGAGGCCTTGAAATGCGTTATTTAAAAGTTTTGCTTTTTGCACTCATCTTTTTTGTAAGTATGGTGTTCTTTTTCCAAAACCAAACCGTACTCGCTACAGAAATGAAGCTGCGCTTACACTTTTTCTTCATAGATCCTATGGAGTCCATTTCTTTGCCTTTTTACTTTTTAGTTTTAGCTGCCTTTCTTATGGGGGCTCTTTTAGCCACCGTAACTCTTGTGTGGGATAAAATGAACCTTTCTGCCCGCCACATGAAGGCAAACTGGCGTGTACGTGCTTTAGAAAAAGAATTAAATGCCCTAAAAGAAAAGCACGCCGCTAAAGCACTTCCCGCTGCCAAGGGTGGTCTTTTTGGTAAAAAAGACGCTGAAGAGCAAGCCGTAGTGGAAACGGAAGCCGTTGTGGAAGAAAAGAAAGCAGAAAAGAAAGAAGAGCCTAAGCAAAGACTTACCACCGCTACTCCTGAAGATTTTTCATAGCCCATAGTAAATTACGGATGAAGGGGGCAACTTTTATATTGCCCCCTTTTTTTATAGCCATACCGCAGACCTTTTAGCCCACACAACACCATGAAACAGCCCCCCATACTCCCCCACGAAAAAGAGCAAAGCACAGAAAAGGTGACCACACCTACTCCTGCAAAAATTACCCCCATGTTTGAACAATACCTGCGCATTAAAGCAGAATATAAAAATTGCCTGCTCTTTTACCGCATGGGAGATTTTTATGAGCTTTTTTATGATGACGCCGTAACCGCCTCTAAAGAACTACAAATCACCCTCACGGCACGGCATAAAGACAGCCCCTCCCCCGTACCCATGTGCGGCGTACCGTGGCATGCAGCCAAGGGCTACATCTCTCAGCTCATAGCCAAAGGGCATCATGTGGCGGTTTGCGAGCAAGTGGAAGATCCTAAAGCCACTAAGGGGCTTGTAAAACGCGAGGTAACACAAGTTATCACGCCGGGTACCGTCATTGAAGACGATAATTTACAAGCGAAAAGCCACAATTACTTGGCTGCATTATATATAGACAGCCAAGATACTAAGGGCAAAAACATCAGCGGTTCCTTAGCGTGGGTAGATACCTCCACAGGGCAATGGTCCGGCATTCATGGGGCCAAGCAATCGGAGCTTTGGCAATGGGTGCAAAAACTTGCCCCGCGCGAACTCCTGCTACCCGATACGGAAAAAGCCCCTGCAGGTCTTTTGCTTGAAGGTATGCAGGTTTTACGTGTGGCTGCACGCAGCCATTTTGACTTGAATAATAATACAAGGCTGTTATTAGAAGCTCAAAGCGTAAAAGAACTTGCAGCCTTAGGCCTACAAAATAAAAGCGAATTGGTGCGTGCTTGCGGCGCCTTGCTTATCTATTTAACGCAAGTGCAACGTTGCGACATACGCCACCTGCAGCCCTTTAGCCCTCTCGAGTTGCAAAAGCACTTATTGGTAGATGAGCTTACAGAGCGTAATTTAGAAATTTTTGTACGCCTTAACGGGCGTAAAGGCGTAGGCACGTTGTGGCACGTGCTTGACCATACCCTCACCCCCATGGGCGGTCGCCTTTTAGAAGAACGCTTACGCCACCCTTGGCGCGATGTGCCCACCATAAACAAACATCAAGAAGCCGTTCATTTTTTATATCAACAGCATACACAGCGGCGATCTTTGCGTGAAGCCCTTAAAAATGTTTTTGACCTTGAGCGTATCTCCACCCGCATACATTTACAAAGGGCCATGCCGCGAGATTATATAGCTCTTCGCAACTCTTTAAGCTCACTGCCCGCCGTGATGCACAGCTTACTCAATCAAGAGCAAGAGCCTGAAGCAAATCCACAAGAGTTAGCTCACCCACAGGCACTTACAGCCCTGTTACAACATTGGGACAACCTTGAAGACGTTAACGAACTGCTACAAAAAGCTTTTGTGGAGAACCCACCCACAACCATTACTGACGGCGGCCTTTTTAAGCTTGGTTACCATGCACAGCTAGACGAACTCATTGACTTGGCAGAGCACGGTGAACAAAAATTACAAGAAATGCTAACCAAAGAGCAAGAAAGTACGGGCTTACCCAAGCTGAAATTGGGCTATAACCGTGTTTTTGGCTATTATTTTGAGCTCACACGCGCCGCACAGCAAGGGGAGCTGCCAGAGCATTTTGTACGCCGCCAAACCCTTGCCAATGCTGAACGTTTTACCACTGCGGCCCTCAAAGAACTGGAAGAACACATCCTTCAAGCAGCGCAAAAACGTAAAGACCTTGAATACCAACTCTTTCAAGACATTCGTGAAAAAGTTAATGCGCAGCGTAGCCGCATCCTCTTCACCGCCCATGCTTTAGCACAGCTGGACTATTGGCAAGCCCTTGCCCATGTGGCACGTCAAAACCAGTGGACAGCGCCGGAATTTGATGACAGCCAAGACCTTCTTATCCGTGAAGGGCGCCACCCTGTGGTAGAAGCTATCATAGGCGCCGGTAACTTTGTAGCCAATGACCTTACCATGGATGAGCGCCGCCGCCTTTGCCTGCTCACAGGGCCCAACATGGCTGGTAAATCCACCGTGTTACGGCAAACGGCCATCATTTGTCTTTTGGCCCATATGGGGTCATTTGTTCCGGCCAGCCATGTGCGCCTTGGCAGTATTGACAGAATCTTCTCCCGCGTGGGCGCTTCTGACAATTTAGCCGCAGGGCAAAGTACTTTTATGGTGGAAATGATGGAAACGGCACGCATACTGCGTCAATCCACCAAGAAAAGCCTTGTCATTCTCGATGAAATTGGACGTGGCACCAGCACCTATGACGGCCTTGCCCTTGCTTGGGCCGTGGTGGAAGAACTCACTAAGCGCTGCCAAGGCACCATCCGCACGCTTTTTGCCACCCACTATCATGAACTCACAGCGCTAGAATCACAACTGCCCTCCGTGTTCACCATGAATATTGCCATTTGCGAGCATGGCGGCGAAGTGCTGTTCTTACACCGTCTTGTGCCTGGCCCTTCTGATCGCAGTTACGGCGTTGAAGTGGCTCGCCTTGCCGGCGTGCCCATGCCTGTGGTGCAACGTGCGCGTGATATTCTGGCACAACTGGAAAAAAAATCCGCTGAAAACCACAAACAAGGAAAGCGCGACCCTTCCCCCATCATCAATGCCAGCACCCTACCCGGACTGGATTTACCTGCTAAGGAGCAAACACTGGACGCACCGCCAAAGCTACCGCACATAGACGGTGGCAGTGAGCCTGAAGAACATCCCCTTGTGCGCATCATTAAAGATTGTGACCCAGAACACTTAAGCCCCATGGACGCTTTACAAAAAATCATTGAATGGAAAATGCTTTGGGGTAAAGAATAAGCTTAAAAAATACATTTATTTTTGTGATGGTGTGAATATAGAAAATTCACACCATCACTTTTTTTAGGCAGTTCCTCGCGTTCATATTATTTTAAAATCACCGCTGTGTACGCATGCCTTGCCTCATACATCTTTACCCCGCGAATAAACTTTCATATCTTCTCTTGACATATTTCAAATAATGTTGAATTATCAATCTATGGAAACAAAACACGCAAGTAAACTTTTTGAAGCGCTGTCTTCCGAACATCGGTTAGACATCTTCCGCTTACTGGTAAAAAGCGCTCCTCAAGGCTTAGTGGCTGGCGAAATTGCTAAAATACTGCAAATCCCCACCACTAATCTCTCCTTTCATCTCAAAAATATTGTGCAAAGCGGTCTTGCTGAAGTGGAGCGCGAAGGGCGTTTTATGCGTTATAAAGCCAATATCCCCCTGATGCTGGAGATTGTGGGCTTTTTAACAGAAAAATGTTGCGACAGCGACCCTGCCACGTGCCGTAAGTTTCGCGCTGCTGCCCATATTGAAGAAAGCCTTTTACCTCAAAGGCTCGATAAATAACGTCGGTTTTTTTTACAAGTATATATCAACACTTCAACAATATTTAAACTGTAGAGCACATCATGAATACAGCACAAAACACAAACACCTCTTGGAACACCAAGTACTTTGGCATCTTAGCCCTACTTGCTCTTGTGTGGACAGGCCTGTATATGACCATCTTAGACGCATCACACTGGATTGTGGGCGATATATTTGGCCTTAATACAGAAAAGCACTTTGGCGCTGCCTTGCAATTTTTCATCTACGATGTGGTAAAAATCTTGCTGCTCTTGGTGGCTCTCATCTATGTATTGGCATTTTTACGTGCAGCCCTAAATACTGAAAAAGTACGTCTGTACTTAGCAGGTAAAGGGCGCGGTGTGGGCTATTTTTTAGCTTCTCTATTTGGCTCCATAACACCTTTTTGCTCTTGCTCTAGCATACCGCTTTTTCTTGGTTTTACCATGTCACGCATACCCATTGGTATCACCATGTCCTTTCTTATTACCTCACCGCTTATCAATGAAATAGCCGTGGTTCTTTTATGGTCACTGCTAGGGTGGAAGTTTACATTGGTCTATGTGGCCGTAGGCATGACAGCCGGTATTGTGGGCGGTTTTGTTATGGACACATTAAAAGCTGAGCGTTGGTTACAACCTTTTGTAAAAGAAGCCATGCAAAATGCTGCCGCGCAAGAGCAAGGCCAGGGCCAAGACCATAGCCCTAAGGAAGTGTGGAGCGTGCACAAGCGACACGACTTTGCCTTAAACGAAACAAAAGCCATTTTCAAGCGTGTTTGGAAGTGGGTTATCATTGGTGTGGGCATTGGTGCAGGCTTGCACGGTATGGTACCAGAAAATTGGTTTGCCCAAAACCTTGGCTCTGACCAATGGTGGACAGTGCCCGGCGCCGTACTGCTTGGTATTCCCTTATACTCTAGCGTCACTGGCATTGTGCCCATCATGGAAAGTCTTTTACTCAAAGGGCTCCCCATTGGCACCACCATGGCTTTTTGCATGAGCGCTGTGGCGGCTTCATTGCCAGAGCTTATGCTTTTGCGTCAAATTATGACCTACAAACTACAAGCTGCTTTTATTGGCTACTTGTGGATAGTATTTACCCTTGTGGGCTTTCTACTCAATTTCTTAAGCCCGCACATCATTAACTAAAAGGAGAATAGTATGGAAATTAAAGTATTTGGAACTGGTTGTGCGCGTTGCGATGATTTAGTAAAAATGGTGCAAGACGTTGTGGCTGCTCGCGGCTGCAATAGCACCGTAAGCAAAATCACAGATCTTAAAGAAATTATGGCAGCCGGTGTTTTTTCTACTCCCGGCGTTATGGTGGACGGTGTGCTTAAATGCTCTGGCCGTGTTCCTACACAAACAGAAGTGGCTGAATGGCTTGACGGCGTAGACGGCGGCCCCACCTGCTCTGGCGGCGCAGGTGCTTGTTGCTGCAATAAATAATAGACACTGAAAAGACACCATAAAGAGATTTTACATGACACAATCCCCTTTACAAAAACTTTCTTTCTTAGACCGTTACTTAACCTTGTGGATTTTTCTTGCCATGGGCATTGGCGTAGGTATTGGTTGGCTTATTCCCAGTGTAAAAAGTGCTATCAACTTTTTCCAAGTGGGCACCACCAATATTCCCATTGCCATTGGCCTCATTATAATGATGTACCCCCCCTTGGCCAAGGTAAAGTACGAGCAATTGGGCCAAGTTTTTAGCAATAAAAGAGTTCTTCTCCTTTCCTTAGTGCAAAACTGGATCATTGGACCTGTGCTCATGTTCCTTTTAGCCTTGGCTTTCCTCACCGATAACAACAGTTATTTTGTGGGTCTTATTCTCATTGGTCTTGCCCGCTGCATCGCCATGGTCATTTTATGGAATGACCTTGCCGGCGGCGACAGAGAATATTGCGCTGGCCTTGTGGCTTTTAACTCTGTATTCCAAGTGCTGTTCTTCCCTGTGTATGCGTATATTTTCATCACTGTACTACCCAAATTTTTCGGATATAGCGGTGCAGTGGTAGATATCAGCATGGGTCAATTGGCAGAAAGCGTTTTCATTTACCTTGGTATTCCCTTCATTGCCGGCATGATTTCTCGTTTATACGGTGTGAAAGTAAAAGGCGTAGAGTGGTATGAAACAGTATTTTTACCCAAAGTAGGCCCTTGGGCGCTGCGTGCCTTACTTTTCACCATTGTTATCATGTTCTCCTTAAAAGGCGATTATATAGTACAATTACCCATGGACGTGGTAAAGGTAGCCATCCCCCTTCTTATTTACTTTGTGCTTATGTTTGTTCTCTCCTTTGCTTTATCCCGCAAGGCAGGCGCCAATTATGAGCAATCCGCTACTCTTTCCTTCACAGCCGCTTCCAATAACTTTGAATTAGCCATTGCGGTGGCCATTGCCGTTTTTGGTCTCAATTCTGGCGAAGCTTTTGTAGCCGTAATTGGGCCCTTGGTAGAAGTGCCTGTACTCATAGGCCTTGTACACGTATCACTATGGTTTAAGAAAAAATGGTTTGCGCAAAGCTAGCATTTTACCCTCTTATCACCTAAGTACGACCTCTCCTGCAAAAACCTTGTGGGAGAGGTTTTCTACATAATAACACACTAAAATAGTTAATAAATAAACAACAAAAACAAAACATTATACTCTACAGGGCACTAACGCCAAGGCAAGAAGTGCATTGACAAAATCATTTTTTCATTCTATGTTGCGCATGAGTTTATTGTAACCTGTGAGGAGATTATATGAAAAACTTACTTTGGATTTTTGTTGCTGTTTTAGGCCTTGCTTTTGCTGCGCCTGCCATGGCCCAACCAGAAGTTCCTGCTGATGGTTTGAAAATGCAAGCGACCAAAAAACCTGTAGTTTTCAACCACAGCACCCACAAAGAAGTGAGCTGTGTATCTTGCCACCACCCTGTAGATGGCAAAGAAGACTTCAGAAAATGTAGCACCGCTGGCTGTCACGATGACTTCAAAGGCAAAAAAGGCGTAAAGAGCTACTACAATGCCATGCATGCAAGAAAGGGCAAAGTTGAATCCTGCATCAGTTGTCACAACAAAGTGATTAAAGAGAAAGGTATCGACGTGAAGAGCCCAGAAGGTAAAGCTTATAAGACAAAGATGACTGGCTGCGCCAAGTCTGGTTGTCACCAATAAGAGACCCCTTCGCTTCTATTTTAAACCCGCCTTGTGCGGGTTTTTTTATGGAATATGCCCAACAGCCTATATTTACAACTAAGGCATTTACTTATAAAATACTTCTTAACAACACGAGCATACCTTGCAGCTTTTACCAATATAGCCCTTGCAAGGCCTCTTAAAAAATCCCTCAACACTTAAGAAAGAACATGCAAAATTTTACTCTTTTTCAACATTCCCTTTCGCCCACAGTACTGCTGCTAGTTGCATCTATAAACACCCTCTTGGTGTTCATATGTACCGTATGGCTAAAACGCCTACAAAAAAGTCGTGAAAAAATCACATCTACTCTGCGCCTAAAACAAGGAAATAGAGTGCAATTACTCCAAGAAGAGGCACAACATAAAAAAACATGCCAACGGCTTCAAGGCGCTTTAGTTGCAGCGGCAGGGCTCACCACTGGCATTATATGTAATAGTATTGCCCTCATGCTTGCGCTACCGCCTCTCTCACTAGCATTGTTTATACTTTGGCTACGCAAAACACAAAAAAACGATACCCCTACCACCTCCTTGGGTCTTGAAGACCCACTACGCCAATGCCTTGAAAAACATTTAGCACAAGCACAATATGATGCCACTGGCGGCTTTGCTGAGAAAAACACGCTGGAGCTACAAGCTTTTGGCAATGAAATGTACATGAAAAGCAGTGAGCATATTACCGGCATATGCGAGGGAGTGCCGTACAAGCAATATAACCTAGAATTACCCGATTTTTTCATGGGGCGCAGTATGCTTTTCACGCTTGCTACACCCTTTTTGAGTAAAGTTTTTATCATCAAGCGTGACTTCCCCCACTCTCAACTGCTTACTGGCTCGGGCCACTGGCAGCAAATACCCACAGGAAGTGCGCATTTTGACGCGCAGTACGCCACCTTTACTAAGGAGCCTGAACACCTTAGCAAAACCCTTACCGAAAGTATTCAATACGCTCTGCTTAATCTTGATACAGCAGTAAAAGTATCTCAATGTTATTACATGGAAGGGCAAGAGCTTTACGTACTGTTACCACGCGTAGAAGAGCAAGTGTATAGCCAAGATGGCTATAGCTCAGAAGAACAGATCAGTATGCTTAAAAAAGATATGCTTATTGTGACAAGTTTTTTACAACTTTTAAATGTAGAGCAATAGTACAAAAAAAGAGCCCCATTTTGGGGCTCTCAGATTGCTGACAAAGTCTACTGGGGAAAAACCTTTTTTGAAAAAAAAGTTCTTTCCCCAGACCCCCTTTCCAAAAAACTTTAATTGCGGCCACACCTTGTCGTTGTAATCAAGGTTTTTACGCAATTGAAATTTACGAAAAAATGGCTTTTTTCCCTGCATTTTAAAGCGGTAAAATATATTTTTGGAGGTTTTCATCGAAAAAAATAAGTAGACTTTTAAATTATAGGGTTTGTCATTAGTCTGAGAGCCCCATTTTGGGGCTCTGACATGCATAAAAAATGCACCTACTGCAATTTAATAGTTCCGCCACCAATAATAATGCGAGATTTACCGGCAAAGCTTAAGCCTTCGCCCACATGCGCTTCATTTTTACCGTCAATGGCAAGTACATTCCAACCGGTATTGCCACTATCAAGACTTACGGTAATGCTCTTGCCATTGGCCAAGGGCTTTTTCAGCAAGTTGCTCACGTTATCCCCATTGTCTTTAGAAATATTAAGCGCTGTCACCTCTGCACCGCTTTTATTTACCACTGTCATGGAGCGTGCAAAAGCTTCGCTGGCACTAGCTACACAAAGAGCAAAAATAAAAACAGATACCATGGATAGTTTTTTCATTTTCTTTTCTCCCATAAAGTATATTGCTTCCTGAGCAAAATTCGTCTTATAATGCTGCATACAACATCTTTTGTCCAGTGCCTTTATGTGCTTCTAGCATGCGCCTGTTTCACGTCTTTTGGCACATATTCCTAGCACATCACTAGTATATTCTCAGTAGACAACTACGGCTTTATATCATAGACTAGCTTATCAAAATAAAACCTTTTCACTGTTGCGCTTTATGACGCAATGCCTGTAGAGAGCATACCCTTTATGAAAGTATCACGTAGTATTCTAGAAATAAATGAAGAGCTTTGTAACGGTTGTGGTCAATGTATTTTAGATTGTGCCGAGCATGCCCTTGTTATTGTAGACGGCAAAGCAAAGGTCATTTCCGATGTGCTGTGTGATGGTCTAGGCGCCTGCATACAAGGTTGCCCCCAAAATGCTTTACGTATTATTGAGCGTGAGGCTCTTCCTTTTGACGAAGAAGCCGTAAATACCTTACGCAAAAAACACGGCACCTTTTGTGTAGACCATACAGCCACGCAAAAAAGAGAGCTTATTCTGCGCATGCCACCCAAAAAAGAAGAGGCAGAAACCACCTCGCTTTGTGCTTCTTTACGTACAACACCGCAAAGCACCACAGCTCCTTGGCCGTTAAAGCTGCGTATCATTCCCAGCTCATCTCCCTTTTTGCACAAGGCAAACCTTGCCTTGATTGCCGATTGCGGGCCTGCTGTATACAAAGATTTTCACACCGACTTTGGCCAGAAAATTAAAATCAGCTGCTGTCCTAAATTTGAAGACCACGACAGCATTGCCCAAAAACTCATACATATTTTTGTGGAAAATCCCCCCCAATCTCTTGAAGTGCTACGCATGGAAGTACCTTGCTGCTCTGCCTTGCAGAAAATCACAGAAAGCGTCATTGCCTTTTTGCAAGAAAATGGCCACGTATCACATCTTAAAGCTAAACATCATGTTTGCGAAAGAGATGGAAAGCTCTCTTTGCATACTTTGTAAAAACTTAAAACCACCGGCCTAGCTGGTGGTTTTCTTTTTCACAAAAAATAGCCGTGGTATGACAGGGCAAAGACAGTGCTTTTTTTTTCTCTTTTTTTACGTTATATCTTTACGCGTGCCCCATACAGGCTTTTTTTATGCCGGTCAGGCTACGCTTAAGCGTATACTACACCATCACATAAAGCTTTTGAAAAAGGGGGACATGTCAAAAATGCCTAAAAAATATTTTCGAGGATATATATGACCACAAAAGATTTAGTTGCGCTGCATATTTCCCCTTTGGACAATGTGGTAAACGCTTTGTGCACGCAAGAGTCTCTAGCTTCGGTATGGCATAAACCAGCGCACAATGCGCCCATGCCTTCCATTGCGCGTTTGGAAGAATTCATCCAGCGTTTACAAGCCATACTTTTTCCAGGTTTTTTTGGTTCATCGCAGGTACGCTTAGATTCTTTGCGCTACCATGTGGCAGCTAATTTAGACTCGGTATATCATATTTTAGCGGAGCAAATTCGCAGCGGCGCCTGCTTTGCTTGCGCTGGCAAGGATAGTGAGTGCAAGTTTTGTAAACGCGGCTCCCTAGAGGCAGCCATGGCTTTTATGCAAAAATTGCCGGAAATACGCCGTGTGCTAGCCTCTGATGCACAAGCAGCTTATGAAGGCGACCCCGCCGCCACCAGTGCTGGAGAAACCATTTTTTGTTACCCTTCCATGCTGGCCATGACGCATCACCGCATAGCGCACGAATTATATAAATTAGGTGTTCCGGTAATACCTCGTATAATCTCTGAAATGTCCCATTCGCGCACGGGCATAGATATTCACCCCGGCGCCACCATTGGTGAGGATTTTTTCATAGACCATGGCACAGGCGTGGTTATTGGTGAAACATGCATTATTGGGCGCCATTGCCGCTTATACCAAGGCGTAACCTTAGGCGCCTTATCCTTCCCTAAGGATGCCGACGGCACATTGACCAAGGGTATAGCGCGCCACCCCATTTTAGAAGATGATGTAACAGTCTATGCCGGCGCCACCATTTTGGGCCGCGTCACCATTGGTAAAGGCGCCATTATTGGTGGTAATGTATGGGTCACGCGTGACGTGGCAGCAGGCTCACGCATGGTGCAAGAACTTGCTGTGCGCCAAAGTGATGCAAACAAAGGCGAAAAACTTACCGGTTGTACAGGGGATAAACATGCCTAAAATCCTACCCCTTAGCCTGCTCATCATGCTATGCATGGCTATGGTGGCTTGCGGCGGGCGCGAGGTAGACGTAAGCGCCAAAGGTCAGATTATTGTGGGCGGCGGCGTAGGCGGTGGCCTTGCAAAATAAAAAAATACTACGCCAGTATACAAGCGGGAAAAGCCTTGCTTAACAGATGAGCATACTTTTCCCGCTACATAAAACTATTCGTAAATACGGGTATTTTTTCCTAAAAGACAAAAACATTCATAAGGAATAGTGCCCCACGCCTCAGCAAGAGCCTGCATGGAAAAAGCCCCATCACTCAGGGAAGCATCCACAACCCAGGCCATGTCCCCTTCTTGCGCTTGTGCTATGCCAGAAACATCCACCATAATGGCGCCCATGCACACTCGTCCACACACTTTGGCAGGCTTACCATGCACGCTTACACGCGCTTGCGAAGGGCTAGAAAGTCCGCGGGTAAAGCCATCGGCATAGCCAATACCCACCACAGCAATGCGCATATCTTTTTCTGCCACATAGCTGGCACCATAGCCTATGCTTTGGCCAGCTTTGGCGTCATACACATGTAAAATACGGGCTCCTATACGCATGCCCTCACGCAGACCTTGCCCCTTGGCCTGCCATGGCGTACCACTAAAGGGATTCCCACCATATAAAGCAATGCCAAAACGGTACACAGTGGCGCCAAGCTCGGCTGCCAAATCTGCATAAGCCAGTGAGGCCGCAGAGTTACACAAAGAGCGCTGTATGTGCGGATAGGCCGCCACAAGCTCTTGCGTCATACGCGCAAAAGTGTGCATTTGCGCACGTACCATGGACTCTTTTTCCGGCATATCTGCGCAGGAAATATGCGTAGAGACCATCACCGCTTGCACATGGGGGGCCTTTTGCAAAACTTCCAGCACATGGGGCATATCTTCTGGCAAAAAGCCTAAACGCGCCATGCCTGTTTCGCATTTAATGGCCACACGCAAAGGAGTATCCGCAGAAGCTGTGCGTACAGCCAAATCTAAAGAAGGGCGGCTATGAATGTGCACTGTAAGTTTATATTGCGCGCAAAGAGCCATTTCTTCAGGGGTGCAAGCACCCAAAAGAATAAGAATTTCTTGGGTAAAACCAGCTTCTCGCAAGGCTCTACCCTCATCAGCAGTACCCACGCCAAAGCAAGGAGCGCCCACAGCATCAAGAGCCTTGGCCACAGGCAAAAGTCCATGCCCATAGGCATCATTTTTTATAATGGCCATACCTTGCGCCGTAGCAGGAATGCGCGAACAAAGCGTGGTATAATTATCTTGTAAAGCCTTTACCTGTATATAGGATGTACACGACGACGTACTATAGGGGGGCTGTGTAAACATATTCTCCTCAAAATTACAATAAACTAAAAAACCATGCCATGAACAAATAGAGCTAAATGCTCAAGCGCTGCTCTACCTGTCCATCAATATCCACTCGAAAACTTTTGAGCACCTTATCAATGCGCACAGTACCTAGCGCAGCTCCGCGCATGGGCTTCACATGGCGCACTTCAGCACTTAAAATCTGCGCTGTGGGGCTATCCTTTTGCCAGCTTTTCACTGCCGCAAGGCTTGCTGCTTCCAAAAAAGTGCTTTCAGGTATTTCTTGACCAGAAAAATGACGCCGTATAACGCAATGTGAGCCGGGGCCACCTTCCACGTGCAACCAAATATCCTTGGCTGCAGCTGCGCGCAAAACTGCCCCATTGCCCTTGGCGTCTTTACCGCGCAAAATAATAAAACCGTCCGAGCTTTTAAAAGCTTGCACACCCTTGGGTAAGGTAGGAAGAGCCGTAAAGTTTTGACTTGCAAGCTTTTGCCCTTTCTTTACCTTGTCTGCCTTGCCAAGGTCATGGGCGCCGGCCTCCACCACCTCAGCGCGGCTTTGTGCAGCGCTAAGTTGCCCTTCTAGCTCTGCTCGCCTTTTTTGCAAATACTCAAGACCACGCCGCCCTCTACCTGCTTTATGAAAAAGCGCTTGCATATTATCACGTATGCTCAATTTTGCATCCAGCATAATACGCGGATATTCTGGGTTATCCGTCTCTATACTACTGAGTTTTGCCGTGGCGGGGTATTTCCAAAGTTCACTTTGCAATACAAGCCCAAGCTCTTGCGCTTTTGCCATATTACGTAAACGCTGTTCATCTTCCACAAGCTTTGCCAATAAGCGCTCAAGCCGAGCCGCTTCACGCTGATGCGGTAAAGCTGCTTTGTGGCGGATTTTTTCCGCACCTGCACCAAGTACTAAAGCATCCCCTACACGAGATGTGGCTTCCAAAGCATCTTCAAAAACATGCTCTTGCATGTCACTGTACATACCAAAGCTCAGCGGCCATGCGCTAATACTTGGCCCAACGGGCGCATTATTTTCTGCGGCGTGCTCCAAGGTCTTCACATGCTCGTACACAAAAAGATCGCCGCCGCCAGCCTCCAAATCCATGAGCAAGGCTTGTCTATCAAGCCCATCCAATTGCGGTAAAAAGCGCCGCAATGCCGGACTAAGCACAGGCCACTGCCGCCAATTATCGCAAGCATCATCAAGGTGTTCAGGGCTTGGCCAAGAAACATCGGCTTCGGTAAAATCTAAAGAAGGGCTTTTACCCAAAAAAAGCTGCGGGCCTTCGCGCAAATCAAGCACAAGCCATGTTTGCGGAGGGAGCTCCCCTGCCAAATCCGGATTATGTGTGTGAAAAAGCAATAGAATACGACGCCCTATCCAATCTGCCGAGCAAGACACAATGCGCCTGCCTGAGCAGTACTTACGCCAACGCATAACCATGGCCGAAGGGGGAGCATCAGTAACGGGGCGTTCTTTAGCTAAATAGCAAAAGGCATCACGCCGCCCTGTTTTCAAAACAAGATGTTGTTTTTTTTGCTTGGCATAAAAGGTGAGCACAAAAACATTTTCTAGAGGGGATTGGATTTTTTCAAGACGTGCCCCCAAAAGCAAGGGGCTGAGCGCATCACAAAAGCGCCTAAAAACATGAACGTCCACTGTGGACCTCGTGGCAAATTATAAAGATAAAAAAAAGGGGGATATGAGCATCCCCCTTATGTTAATTAGTCACCGCGCAAATGCTCATCTTCTTCTTGCTTACTTTTACAAGCAATACAAAGCTTGGTCATGGGGCGAGCGTTCAAGCGTGGTACGCCTATGTCTTCACCGCAATCATCGCACTCACCAAAAGTTCCGTCTTCAATGCGCTGCATAGCTGACTGAATTTTACGAATAAGGCGGCGCTCACGATCGCGAATACGTAAAGTAAAGGCTCGGTCAGACTCCGCAGTGGCCCTATCGGCCGGATCTGCAAACACTTCATTGCTATCGGTAAGCTCTTCAATGGTGGTATCACCCTTTCTTTGGGCTTCTTCCAACATTTGTGCTAACTTATCGCGAAAATAATCTATATCTTTTTGTTCCATAAAATCCTCCACAAATCATAACATGCTAGAATCATAGAAACTCATTAACTATGGCGACAACGTCACCACAATCACGCGAACATACATATTTCCTAAAGGCGTGTAAAGCCTTTTCCGCTTTTTTTCCTTCTCTGTTTAGAAAGATTTTTTCTTGCTTATGCGCATTTACGCCTTATGCGCCTTTACGTTTATGCCTCTTTGGCACGAGTTTCCTCACGCTTGGCCTCTTCGGCGCGAATTTCATCCCGCTTGGCCTCTTTGGCATCTTTCCACAAAGGCTCTTGCCACTTAAGAGGCGTTTCACGAAGCGGTTTTACTTGTATACCTTGCTCTTTGGCCCCTTGAGCGCCTTGACGAAGCATAACCACCACTTCTTCACCGGCCTGCGCTGCCTTTACCGCTTTAGGCGAGTAAGTAGCCACAAAAGCCGCCGCATCTTGCAAAGTAGCAGCATCCCAGCCGCCCATGTATCGGCCCACTGCCAATGGGCCGGCAAAATCTCGTAATCTAAACACGTAATCTTCTGGGCGAACAAGCTCTTGTAAACGCGCATTACTCCCGGCATTACGCCCTATGCACAGCCAACGTGTGCCGCGTCCTTCCTCGCTCCAGTACTGGCGCCCTGTATGAGCCAAGGTAAAATCCTCTGCTGTGGGTTGCGCTACGCGTGTAAGCACCATCCAGTACCGACTGGCATTTTCTTGCTCTGCCAACATGCAGCCACCTGCAGGGGTGGGAATATCCACTATACCGTATTTAGCTGCCAATTCAAGCTGTCTTTTACGCCCGCGGCCTGATATATTATGCAAAAGCTCCCTATCCACTAGACCAGACTTTTCCGCCGCACTGGGCTCGAGCAATTTGGCCGAAAGGGGGCGCAAAAGTAAATCTTTAAGGCCGCTGTCACGTCGTATCACATTAAGTGTATCACGCCTTTGCGACATGGGGCGCTGGCCCAACACTTCACCAGAAACAACGCAAGAGGCTCCGTATTTTTCCATAAGCTCAAGCGCCTTGCGCATAAGCAATATTTTACAATCCACACAGGGATTTAGTAATTTACCAAAGCCGTGTTCTGGGCGCTGGCGCAAAAGTTGTACAAAATCTGGCCCTATATCCACAGCTGTAATATCCAGCCCGTAGGTTTTGCTCCATTTATGTAGTAAGTCTGGCTTTCCAAAAAAAGGAGTTACAAAATGAAGGCATTTTACTTTAAGCCCTTGTTCTTCGAGTACTTTTACAGCTAAAATGCTATCTAAGCCTCCGGAAAAAAGCGCTATGGCATCGTATGTGTTTTTCATGGGCACATACATAAGGCCAAGCGACGCCAAGGGCAAGAGTTAAATGGGCATTTTTTTATATTTTCTTACCTAATAGCATAGAAAAACAATATATACAATATGACGTATAAAAGTAAGCATAAAACTTTTCCCCTTGCAACCATGCATTTTTTATGCACCTAAATGAACAATATTTGCTCGCACACGCCATAAACAGATTCTTTTCCCTTTTGCTAGGAATTCTTCTTAACAAAGACTTGCGCACCGTGCCCCCATCTGCTAGATTTGTGCGCTTGTTTTAGTTTATTTTTTATGGCTGCCCTGCTTACGGCATTGCCACATTTTATATTTGGAGTAAATCATGGCCAAAAAACCTACCACATCCCAAGAAGATGCTCGTTTATCGGCGTTAAATACTGCCATTAGCGGCATCGAACGCAAATACGGCAAAGGCGCCGTTATGAAGCTTTCTGACGAGGCCCACATAAATACCCCTATCATTCCAACAGGATCCATAGGGTTAGACTTAGCCTTGGGTGTGGGCGGCATTCCGCGTGGTCGTGTAACAGAAATTTACGGCCCTGAATCCTCCGGTAAAACCACCTTAACTTTACATATTATTGCAGAATGTCAACGCCTTGGCGGCACATGCGCCTTTGTGGATGCAGAACATGCATTGGATATGTCTTACGCCAAGCGCCTTGGTGTAAATTGCGATGAATTGCTCATCTCTCAGCCGGATTACGGCGAGCAAGCCCTTGACATTGCAGATATGTTAGTACGTTCCGGCGCTGTGGATCTTGTTATTATCGACTCCGTGGCAGCGCTTATCCCGCAGGCAGAACTTGACGGCACCATGGGCGAAACACAAGTGGGCGGCCACGCTCGCCTCATGTCGCACGCCATGCGTAAGCTTACCGGTACCATTCACAAATCACGTACCTCCATTATCTTCATTAACCAAATTCGTATGAAGATTGGCGTTACCGGTTACGGCAGCCCAGAAACCACCACCGGTGGTAATGCGCTGAAGTTCTACTCTTCCGTACGTCTTGATATTCGTCGTATTCAAACTCTTAAGGATAAAGACGAAGCCTTTGGATCCAAAACGCGTGTAAAAGTTACCAAGAACAAAATGGCACCGCCTTTCCGCGAATGCATATTTGACATCATTTATGGGCAAGGTATTTCCCGCGCTGGTGAGCTGCTAGACCTTGGCATTGAAGCTAAAATAGTGGAACAAAGCGGCTCTTGGTTTGCCTTTGGTTCAGAAAAGTTAGGGCAAGGCCGTGAAAAGGTACGCGCTTTGCTAGATGAAAACATAGAATTGCGCAATGCCATTGAAGCCAAAGTGGCGGCGCATCTTGGCATGGGCGATCATGACTTTGTACCCGCAGCCGATATGGACGAATCTCTTGATACCTTTGACGAATAAGGAAAATAAGCATGCTTACAGCTAAAGAAATACGCCGTCGTTTTTTAGAGTACTTTGCCAAATTTCAACACGAAATTGTGCCTTCTTCGCCGCTCATTCCGCGTAATGACCCCACATTGCTCTTTGCCAACTCAGGCATGGTGCAATTTAAATCGCTTTTTTTAGGTGAAGAAAAGCGCTCTTATGTGCGAGCCACCACAGCGCAAAAATGCTTACGCGTTTCCGGAAAGCATAATGACCTTGAAAACGTAGGCCGCACAGCGCGCCACCACACTTTTTTTGAAATGCTTGGCAACTTCTCTTTTGGCGACTATTTTAAAGAAGATGCCATCCGTTTTGCCTGGAACTTCATCACCGAAGACCTCAAGCTGGATAAATCACGCCTGTACGTTACCGTGTATAAAGACGATGATGAAGCCCATGGTTTATGGCAAAAGGTAGCCGGAGTAAGCCCTGAGCGTATTTTCCGCCTTGGTGAAAAAGACAACTTTTGGAGCATGGGCGACACAGGCCCTTGCGGCCCTTGTTCAGAAATTTTTGTGGACCAAGGCGCAGACCGTGCCTGCGGCCCTCAGTGCGGCATAGGCCAATGCGACTGTGACCGCTTCCTTGAAATATGGAACCTTGTTTTCATGCAATATGAGCAAGCCGCCGACGGCACACGCACCACGCTCCCCCACCCATCCATTGATACTGGCATGGGGCTTGAGCGTATTTCTGCCGTATGCCAAGGTAAATTCTCCAACTTTGACTGTGATTTATTCCAAGATATTATTCAATACGCAGCAAGCCTTGCCGGCGTGAGCTATGCCTTTAGCGACCCGGACACCAATGATGTGGACACGGCTTTACGCGTTATTGCCGACCACAGCCGCTCTGCGGCTTTCCTCATTGCGGATGGCACCTTGCCTTCCAATGAAGGGCGTGGTTATGTGCTGCGCCGCCTCTTACGCCGCGCTTTGCGTTTTGGCACGCTCATGGGCTTAACCGAGCCTTTCTTGCACAAAACTGCTTATAAAGTTGCTGAAATAATGGGTGAAGATTATCCGGAACTTGCTTCCAGTGCCGATTTTATCAACCGCGTGGTACGTGAAGAAGAAGAACGCTTCTCTCTCACCTTAGACAAAGGCTTACGCCTGCTTGAAGAAGAGTTAAGTCGCCTTAGTTCTAGCAAAGACACATGCATTTCTGGCGAGCTCTGCTTTAAGCTATACGATACCTACGGCTTCCCCCTTGATATTGTCAATGACATTGTGGAAAAACGCGGCTTTAAAGCAGACGAAGACGGTTTTAACACCTGCATGGCAGAGCAAAAAGCCAGAGCCCGCGCCGCACAAAAAAATGCCGGCCTTTTGGGCGGTGGTGGTCAAGACGCTGGCGCAGCCTTTGCCCCCATGCATGCCGAAGGTTTGCACTCTGAATTTGTGGGCTACACCGAGCTTGTGGCTCAGTCCCGCATCATTGCCATGCTCGATAGCGAAGGCTTAAGCATAGACAACCTTGAAGCTGGACAAAGCGGCTTTGTGGTGACGGCGCGCACGCCTTTCTATGGGGCGTCCGGCGGTCAAATGGGTGATCTTGGTACCCTTGTAGCCACGGGTGAGCCTGCCGCCACAGCAAAGGTGACGGATACCTTAAAGCCCTTCAATGACCTTACCGTGCATTGCGTCACAGTGGAAGAAGGCTCTTTACTTCTTGACCATGAAGTGGAACTTAGCGTTACAGAAAATGACCGCTTAGCTTCTGCGCGCAACCACACTTGCACGCACCTTTTGCACGCTTCTTTACGCCGCATCTTGGGTGAGCATGTACAACAGGCCGGCTCCTTGGTGGCGCCCGATCGCTTGCGTTTTGACTTTTCACACATTGCAGGCCTCACCCCTGAGGAACTCATGGCTGTGGAACGTGACGTCAACCGCGCTATCTTAGCTAACCACCCCGTAAGTGCGGAAGTGATGGCGCAAGAAGACGCCTTAAAAGCCGGCGCCATGGCACTTTTTGGTGAAAAATACGGCGATGAAGTGCGTGTGCTTAGCATCGGTTCTTGCCAAGAGTGCAAAGAATCCATTGAATTATGCGGCGGTACGCACCTTGATAGCACAGGCCAAGCGGGCTTCTTTAGCATCATTTCCGAATCCGGCATTGCCGCCGGTGTACGCCGTATTGAGGCTGTTACAGGCTGGAATGCCCTTGCCCTCATGCAAGAGCAACGCCAAACACTGACCAGCATAAGCGCAAGCCTTAAGTGCAAAGCACAAGATATTCCCACGCGCTTAGACGCCCTGCAGGCTGATACCAAAAAATTACGCAAGGAATTGGAAAAACAAGCGCAACAAGCGGCTTCCGGTCAAGGGAAAGACCTTATGAGCGCCTGTGAAGACATAGCCGGTATCGCAACCCTTGGCGCTGCTGTGGGCAACATTACCGTGAAGGCTCTACGCGACCTTATGGATGATGTGCGCTCTAAGTTGCCTTCTGGCGTGGCCTGCCTTGTGGGCACTGAAAGCGTGGAAGACACTACCAAGGTGCATATGCTCATCTATGTGTCTAAGGATTTACATAATAAATTTACTGCCCCAAGCCTCATTAAAGAAGTGGCAAGCCATGTGGGCGGTTCCGGCGGCGGCAGGCCAGATCTTGCCCAAGCAGGCGGCAGCAATGCCAATGGTATTGACGCTGCTTTAGCTGCTTTAAAAGAAAGCATTGCTAAAGCGTAATTAACGTAATTATGGAGATTCCTCTGGGGAGGAAAACTTTTTTAGAAAAAAAAAGTTTCCCTCCCCAGACCCCACCCTTCAAAAAAACCATAGGCGACAAAAATCCTTCCGTCACAAAGCTTTTGCCGCCATGGTATTTTATAAAGAGTGTAAAGGCGTCTCAGTATCCTTAGAAAAAAGACGTTGCAAGGCTTCAGTATCCAGCGGCGTTAGATTAAATCGCATACCCGCTTGGTCTATAATGTCAGCAAGAGGACTCTTTGGGTGTTCTTTCACCATTTCGGCCACATACACTACGGCGCGCTGTAATAAGTCAGAATGCGGAATAAGTTGTGTCATACACCCTCCTTTTCTAAACAATAGTGGGGAAGTCTTTTTTTGTAAAGACGGCACTTTACACATAACGCATCACAATTAAACCCCCTAAACACCACATAAGACAATGGAAAATTGGTATATAGCAATTATTTTAAGCATAGTAGAAGGCCTTACAGAATTTTTACCTGTATCCTCCACAGGGCACCTCATTTTAGCCGGAGAAATGCTTCACTTCACCGGTGAAAAAGCAGCTACCTTTCAAGTGATTATTCAACTAGGCGCCATCATGGCTGTGGTGGTATTGTATTGGTCACGCTTTTGGGGCTTGCTCTTTCCGCCCAAAGACAAAGAAGTACGCTTTAGCGGCTTGCGAGGCATAGGCTTATTACTACTTACCTGCTTGCCCGCTTGTGTCATGGGGCTACTCCTCCACTCCTATATTAAAGCCTACCTCTTTACACCTACCACAGTGCTCATGGCCTTGGTGGTGGGCGCTTTATTTATGATTATTGTGGAGCGCAGACCCACGCCCGCCATTAAGTACGTAAGCCTTGATGATATAGGCCCTAAAGAAGCCTTTGGCATTGGCTGCTTTCAATGCCTAGCCCTTTGGCCAGGTTTTTCACGCTCAGCTTCCACCATCATGGGCGGTATGCTTTTAGGCGCGGGAAGGCAGCTGTCGGCGGAATATTCCTTTGTGGCCGCAGTCCCCATCATGGTGGCCGCCACAGGCTACGACTTACTCAAAAGTTGGAGCATTTTAAGTAGCGCAGACATACCTTTTTTTGCCCTTGGCATTGTGGCATCATTTATTGCAGCACTTTTAGCCATTAAGGGCTTTGTGTCCTTGCTTTCACGTATCACATTGATTCCATTTGCCATTTATAGGCTCATCATGGCGCCACTGGTATGGTATTTTATGGTTGCCTAAATGGAATAAAAAAATAATGCTTTTTTTGTAAAAAAAAGCTTGCCAAAACCCTCGACATTGGATAAAAGCATCTCTCGTTGGTAGCGAAAACTACCCACAAGGCTAGGTAGCTCAGTTGGTCAGAGCACACGGTTCATACCCGTGGTGTCGGAAGTTCAAGTCTTCTCCTAGCTACCAAATTTCATTCTTACTAAGCCCCGCAAAGTCTATAAAGCTTTGTGGGGCTTAGCTTTTTTGTGGTTTCACCCTCTCTTTTTCCCTACCATACTCTCATTTCACCTCAGTTGATTGTAAGTGTAATGCCATTTATTAAAATTACACTGTAAAGCTTTTGCTTGACAAACGCTTTACAATGAATATTCCGTATAGGAAACAAGGAGCAGTACAATGTCGCAAGTTATGGTAAATTTTCGCATGGATGAAAATCTCAAAAAAAATATGGAGCGAACTTGCAAAGAGTTAGGGCTTAATATGTCCACAGCCTTCACTATTTTTGCCAAAAAGGTCACGCGGGAAGGACGTATTCCTTTTGACGTAGCTATTGACCCCTTTTATTCTGAAAAAAATATGGCGGTACTGGAAAGGCGTATTCATGACCTTGAATCGGGTAAAGCCAAGCTCCTATCTCACGACCTCATTGAGGACTAGCTATGCAGCTTTTATGAACCAATGAAAGTTGGGATGATTATTGTTATTGGTAAACGCAAGACAAGAAAACACTCAAAAGAATCAATGCGCTTATTAAAGATATGAAACGTAGTCCCTTTGAGGACATTGGTAAACCCGAAGCCCTCAAAGACAACCTCAGTGGCTATTGGAGCAGACGCATTGATGCGGTCAATCGCATTGTGTATCAAGCACAAGACGAAACCATAATTATTGTTTCCTGCAAGGGGCATTATGACTAAAAAAATTCTGTAGTAATAAGAAGCCTGAAAGGCTTTTTTGTACTACCCACAGCCGTATATTTGCTCTCCCACTTGTCAGTTTATCTAAGTAGTAGATGCTTAAAAACGTGTTTCCACTCGTTTTTTAAGAAAGGCACGCTCACTCCAAATACCCCTTTCGGGGACGCCGTAAGCAAGTGACGGCTTATTTTACGTGGCGGCAAGCCATGCCAGAGGCATGTCTTGCGTAGTCGACAGCTGAAAAAAACATTTCATATGTCTAAATTTTGCCAGAAAACGTATTCCATACGTTTATTTCTGGC
>CAYJNG010000001.1:0-72084 GCA_964371505.1 uncultured Desulfovibrionaceae bacterium | reverse complement strand
GGAGAATACGCATGACAAACCTGTCAGACGACGCATTATTGCCGCAGACCAAGAAAGAATTGGAAGCGGAGATAGCGACCATAGAAACGATGCTGAGTGAAAATGACGCTGCTTTGCGCACATTGCTTGCCGCAGAAGACCCTCTAAATGGCGTTTTCTATGCACAAGATATACACAATTTGCGCCAAGAAAAAATGATGCTGATGACACGCAAACAATTGCGCGAAGTTCGCATTAGACGCTTACTCTATAACGAAGACATATAAATACGGGGATTACGGGAGGAGACTTTTTATACAAGGCTCCTCCCCCCTTACAGAAAATTTGCAGTGTGCGGCTGATTGTTTTCAAAATAGGCTGATGACACATACCAACATACGAGGCAAGCATGACCATTCAAACATCTGTACGCTCAAAGAAAGTTTTGACCAGTGCCTTGCCTATGTTACTTTTTCCTCCTTGTGGGGAATTTTTTTTGCTTAATACAGCCTTCATAGGGCCCTACTCCACCAGCGCAACGACGCAAAAAACTCGCGAAGGAGGTAATAAATGCGTGATATAAAAGCATGCAATACGCATTATTTTTACTACACCCTCCTTCTTGTATGGCTACTGGGCGTAACTTTCAGCGCAGTAGCTGCGCAGGCCAAAGTCAGCGATCAGTCAGGAAAGCTTGCTAAAGGCATTTTTACACCTACCAAATCTCATAGAGGGTATTTGGAGCGTATGGCCTACACTCTTGACTACAAGGCCATGAGCTCCGTATTGCAAAATGCCAAAGCCTCCTATAGATATTTTACACTTAAAGGCAATGGCGTACGCGTGCGCCAAGGGGCTAGCACCAAGTACAAGGTGCATTACGTGCTTAACGAAAGCGCCGCCAAGAAAAAAAATAAAGGGGCCATTTTAGGAGGCATAATAGGCAATCGTACCATAAAGGGAGATAAAAACTGCTCGGGATGGTATGAGATTTTGGCATTGCATGTGAATGAAAAAAACGCCTTACAGTCTTCGTTAAGCGAACATTCACACGCTGAATATATTTGCAAAGACTATGTTAAAGTGCAGAAGAAAAACCCTTTTGTGACCGATTTTTTAAAAACCTATTTTAACTTTATCCCCATAAAGAGTAAGACAGTATCGCGAGCCATACAGCTTCAAAAAAATATACAGCTCTTACCGGGCACCACAGGCGCTTTTTTACACAGCCCTGCCGTGACCCTTAAAAAAGGGGATACCATAGCTTTTTTACCCAAAAAACATGGTGTCGCGGGCCTTGCTCCGCATTTGGTACCCATTTGCCGCCATATTGATAAAACATACGCCCTTTACGTGGGTGCTTTGTCAAAATACGGCATAGAAAAAACCTTGGGCCTCAATAAGCAAAGAGACCGTACAACTTTGCGCAATTGGTTAAATAAATATTTTAAGTAAAGCTGCAATCAAAAGCTTTACCACTGTGTTTCCTTACATACAGTACTAACCCTCAACAGCAACGATACAATTATGAGTGAAAATACCTATCAATGGATGCATAAAGACCTGTTGGATGTGACACAGCTTTCCTGTGAAGATGTACATCACATCTTGGACCTAGCTGCCAATTTTCAAGAAATCAACCAAAGACCTGTAAAAAAAGTGCCCACACTTAAGGGAAAAAGCATTATCCTTTTTTTCTCTGAAGACAGCACCCGCACAAAAACCTCCTTTGACGTGGCCGGCAAGCGCCTGTCCGCCGATACCTTTGCTTTGGGTAAGAGCGGCTCCAGCATCAAAAAAGGGGAAAGCCTTAAGGATACGGGCCTTACCTTACAAGCCATGAACCCCGACGTTATTGTTATTCGCCACTCCAGCAGCGGCGCAGCGCAATTTCTTGGCGAACTATTGCCCTGCGGCATTGTTAACGGTGGCGATGGCTGGCATGCACACCCCACGCAAGCCTTGCTTGATTGCTACTCCTTACGTACCACATGGGGTAACGACTTTGCCGGAAAAACTCTCTGCATCTTAGGCGACGTGGCTCACAGCCGTGTGGCTCGCTCCAACATACATTTGCTTACCATGCTGGGCGTTAAAGTGCGTGTATGCGCACCGCGTACCCTGTTACCTGCCGGCATTCATACATGGCCTGTAGAAATTTATAATGATGTGCGCAAAGCCGTGCAAGATTGTGATGCCATCATGTGTTTGCGCTTACAATTGGAACGCCAAGAAGCCGGACTTTTACCCTCATTGGCTGAATACTCTCGCCGCTATTGCCTCACCCCCGACATTGTAAATTTAGCTAAGCCCACAGCCAAGGTATTACACCCAGGCCCCATGAACCGCGGCTTAGAAATTTCCGCCTTGGTGGCTGATGCGCCCAGCAGCTTGGTTTTAGATCAAGTAAGCGCCGGCGTGGCTACGCGCATGGCAGTTTTATATTTATTAGCCCAAAGAAATAAAGATTAAGGAGTTATCATGTCTTCCTTATTATGCATAAAAAATGCTGACTACTTAGGCGCCCGTGTGGACGTGCATGTGGAAAATGGTCGTATCCGTACCATGATGCCCCACGGTAAACCCATTCCCGCTGAGGCTGAAGTTTTTGACGCCGATGGTCTGTTACTGTTTCCTTCCTTCATAGACGCCCACGTGCATTTGCGCGAGCCTGGCTTTGAATACAAAGAAGATGTGGCCTCGGGCCTTGCAGCAGCCGCCCATGGCGGCTTTGGCGCTGTTATGTGCATGGCCAACACCAAACCGGTTAACGATAATGCCGCTGTGACGCGATACATCATTGAACAAGGCAAAAAAGCTTTCCCCCATGGGCCTTTTGTCTACCCTGTAGGCGCCGCCACCACCGGACTTATGGGTAAAGAAATGGCTCCTTTGGCAGAATTACAAGAAGCCGGATGCGTGGCCATCTCCAATGATGGGCATTCCATGGAAAATACGGAGCTTATGCGCCGTATTATGGAATATGCCTCCGATTTAAATTTAATCGTCATTGACCACTGTGAAGACGCCTCACTTGCCAAGGGTGCCCATATGAATGAAGGCATTACCAGCGGGCGCATTGGCGTAAAAGGTCAACCAGACGTGGGTGAAGCCATGCAGGCTGCGCGTGATATTTTATTGGCAGAATACTTAAACCTGCCTGTACATATTGCGCACGTTTCTTGTAAGTCTGTCGTAGATTTATTGCGCTGGGCCAAGGAGCGTGGCGTAAAAGTAACAGCAGAAACCTGCCCTCATTACCTTTTACTTGATGATACAGCACTAGAAAATTATGGCACCAATGCCAAGGTAAATCCGCCCTTACGCACACCTAAAGACCGTGAAGCCTTACGCGCTGCCGTAAAGGATGGCACCATTGATATTTTAATTACTGACCATGCCCCTCATGCTGCCCATGAAAAAGACTGCGCCTTAGATGAAGCCCCCAATGGTTTCACAGGGCTAGACTTAGCGCTTTCTCTTACGTGGAAGCTGGTGCAAGAAGGCGTCTTAAACGCTGCAGACGTGCAACGCTTATGGAGCACACGCCCTGCAGAAATCTTTAACCTGCCACTCAACTGTTTTGCTCCGGACGATCCGGCCAATTTTTTCCTCTTTGACCCCAGTAAAACATGGGAAGTTAGCGAAGAAACCATTTTCTCTAAAAGCTGCAACACCCCTTTTAAAGGTCACAGCTTACCGGGTCGCGTCATAGCGCATTGGTTGAATGGTCATAAAATTATTTAACGATACAGGAAAAAATATGTCTATTTCTAAAAAAACTTTTTGCAGCGCCTTATGTGCTTGCGCTTTAGCCTTAAGTACGTCTGCCTTGGCAGCACCTGCCCCCACTAAGGCACCAGAAAATGCAAAGCTAACCAGCGCTTTAAGCCCGCGTGCCTTGGCATTTGCCGTGCCTTATAAAGTGGTGCTGAATCAAAGCAATGCGCGTGCCTTTGCGCAAAATAGCGTAAACATCGTTGATATGGCAGGGCAAAAAACCCTATTCTTGGCTTTACCTGCCAACGCCACACAAGTGCAATTGCATTTTCCTGACGGCGATGCCAGCCTTGTGGCTTGGCAAGAACAACAAGGGCTCCCGCTAACCACACACAGTGCGCACGAGGCTGAGCGCTTACAAACGGAAAAGATGTTAGCCTCCTTGCAAGCCACGCTAAACGGCTTACACGCACAATATAATGCCCTGTACGAACCGGCTTTATTGCTCAAACCTGCTGAAGCTCAAGCCGCTATGGCCAAGGCTTTACCCCAATTAAACAAGCTCTCTTTACGCATAGAAGAAGTGAATAAAGAAATGGAGCTTACAAAAAATCATTTGGCTTCCTTGGGCAAGGCTGTACAGGCAAGCAAAAAACTTACCATTGCCATCGAAAGCAAAAAAGCCATAGGCAGCGCCCTACGCTTGACCTATTCCTACACCTTAAACGATAGCCAGTGGCAACCCATGTACACCATCAGCGCCGACAGTAAGGCCAATACGGTGAACTTCAAACTCATGGCACGCATCACGCAAAAAAGTGCCATGGACTGGAACAATACAGAAGTTGAATTCAGCACCATGCAAGGCAATGAACAAGCGCCCCCTGCCGTGCAACCGTGGGTAGTAAGCAAAGTAGAAAAACAAGCGCGCACGTATAATATGCCCGCTAATGGTATGATGCTGAGCAAAAGTGCCAGCATGGATGAAAGCATGGGCGCTTTTAATCCAGATAGCGCTGTAGCCACATGGACGCTGAACAAAAAAATACGCATTCCCCAAGGGCAAACTACCCTTGTGTTGCAAGAGGAAACATTAAAAGCCCCTCTAGAGCGCATTGCACGCCCCTCAGGCTACAATGGTACTAAAGTATGGCTCAGCGCCAAGCATGCCTTAATATCGCCTTTCCTCCCCATGGGGCAAGCCACCTATCTTTTAGATAATGTGCCTGTGGGTGAAAGCCCCCTTGTGGTGAAGGATGAGCAAATGCAATTTTTCTTTGGCGTAGATCCCTTAGTCTATGTCGATGTGAAAAAGGCTCTGCGCAAAAGCGATGAAGATGGCATCATTAACAAAGAGCGCATCTTCACATGGAATTGGACCTATACCGTTATCAATAAACGCGCTCAAGCAGTGCAAGTACGCCTTGAAGAGCCAGAAACGCAGCTTTCCGATAAGGCCATGACCGTGCAGTACACAGATCAACCCACAGCCAGCAAAGGCCCCAACGAGACCCTTGTTTGGGACATAACTGTACCTGCCAAGGGGCAAAGTGTTGTAAAACGCTCTGTCACCGTAAAAGCCCCCAAGGATATGCCCATTTATCCTGGCCGTTAATGGCTTAGCTTAACATAATAGAGGGTAAGCACGACTTTTACCTAAAATTCGCTTGCTACTTTTACCTACAAAATCCCTAAAGCACTACGGAAGTGGTTCTTTAGGGATTTTTTTATGCATGGATGAACAGTTTACGCTAAGCGCATGAAATGCATATTATCTATTGAAAAATATTTTTCTTTTTGTTAGTCTACATTTGGTTCGTATAATATATTTATGAGGGTACTGTATGCACGCTAGAAAACCCCACGTGGCAGGTTCCTTTTACGATGCCAATGGCGACTCTCTCTTAGCTTATGTGCAAGAGCAAATGCGACATGCTAAGCAGGAGTATTTGCTCAGTTCTAAGCAAAACCAGCACGCCCCTTATCCAGTAGATATGGTGCTCTTGCCTCACGCTGGTCACTTTTATTGCGGGCATATAATTGCACAAACCTTAAGTCAGGTGCAGCTCCCCAAAACACTTTTGATTCTTGGGCCTAACCACACCGGTAAAGGGAGCAGCAGCACGGGATTTGCCGTATGGGCTGAAGGCCCTTGGCAAAGCCCTTTGGGAGATATTCCCATAGCTACAAACGTAGCTCAAAGCCTGCTCCAAAGCGGCGCAGGTTTTGAGGCTGACACACAAGCACATACGCATGAACACTCCTTAGAAGTGCTCATGCCCTTTTTACAAGTTCATGTTCCAAATTTTCACATGGTGCCCATTTGCGTGGGAAATCATGATTTTACTCAATTACGCCTAGCCGGCAACACCCTTGCTAAAATCATTAATGATTATAGAGAACAAGGGCAAGATATAAGCATTGTCGTCTCTTCTGACATGCATCATTTTTCAAGCCATGAACGCACCCTAGAGCTGGATGCCATGGCACTTAAAGCCTTAATACAATTGGACCCTTTTGAACTGGCTCACGTAGTTAGCCAGCACAAAATTTCCATGTGTGGAGTTTGCCCAGCCATTGTGGCTCTTTTTGCTTGCAAGGCACTTGGTGCAAAAAAGTGCAATCTCGTAACACACACAACTTCATATGAAAAAAGTAACGACTCTAGCAAAACGGTGGGCTATGCTGGCCTTTTTGTGCCAAAAAACACTTGCCAAAAAAGCTAGAGACGTGCATAAATGTGTACGAGTGTTCCTTGCAAATATTTCAAGCAAGGCCCCGCAGTTTACGCTTTTTAAAATGGAGGAAGTATGGCTCAACAAAACAGTGATATCGTCGTCGATAGAGCGCAATCATCATGGTCTGATTTATGGAAAAAAGAAGATTATTGGGCCATATGGCTTGGTCTTGCTTTTATGTTCTTAGGTCTCTACCTTTACGTTTTTTCTTTCCCAGCAGAAAACAAAGCTAAGGCCCTCGAAAAAATCACTCAAGGTGAAGAAATAATGGCTAAAGAGGCCGCACGCGCGCCCTTTAAAACCGTAGCTTGGTATGATGCCCAAGCCAGCAAAAAAGTAAAATTTGTCTCTTCTGAATTTGGAGACAGCTTAAAATCTTATATGAAAGGCCCTGCCCGTTGGTCCAACAATCCCTTAGCGGCCTTTACCATGGACCAAGCCACCGCCGACGCTATCAATGCCAAGGCAAAGCCTGCTGCAGATAAGGCTAGAGCCATAGCTGATGAAGCCAAAGCCGCAGCCATAGCAGCGGAAACCCTGGCTGCCAACGCACAATTTAAAGACGCTACCCTCAATGCTGAAGCCGATAAAAAAGTTACAGAATGGCGCGGCACCGAGCGCAATGCGGCTAAAGCTGCTTCAAAGGCAAAGGTAAAACCCTTTAATATTTTACCAACATTACCTGTAATGATGGTAGCTTTAGGCCTTATTTTTGCCATAGGCATTGCCGCCATGGGCCAAAATGTAACGCAATTCCTCATGGGTTTTGTGGGTCTATTTATCTTTACCACCTTAGCTCTTATGATGGGTGGTCAAAGCAATATGCGCTATTATGGCATTGGTACAGAAGCTTGGGCCATTATTCTTGGCATGCTTATAGCCAATACCGTGGGCACCCCCAATTGGGTAAAACCTGCTTTACAGGTGGAATACTACATTAAGACAGGTCTTGTATTGCTTGGCGCTGAAATCCTTATGGACAAAATCATCGCCATTGGTATTCCCGGCCTTTTCGTAGCATGGGTAGTAACACCCATTGTATTGATTAGCACCTATATTTTCGGTCAAAAAGTGCTTAAAATACCTTCCAAGACCCTCAACATCACCATTTCTGCCGACATGTCCGTGTGCGGAACCTCAGCTGCCATTGCCACAGCCGCAGCATGTCGCGCTAAAAAAGAAGAACTCACCCTTGCTGTGGGTATATCCTTACTCTTTACAGCTATTATGATGATTGTCATGCCGGCTGTTATTAATGCCATGGGCCTTCCTGCCGTACTTGGCGGCGCATGGATTGGCGGTACTGTAGACTCCACCGGCGCCGTGGCCGCTGCTGGTGCATTCTTGGGCGAAAAAGCCATGTATGTGGCAGCCACCATTAAGATGATTCAAAACGTACTCATTGGTGTGACAGCCTTTGGTGTAGCTGTATACTGGGTAACCAGAGTAGAGCGCCAAGAAGGCACCCAAGTGGGCCTCATGGAAATTTGGCACCGTTTCCCCAAATTCGTTTTGGGCTTCCTTGCCGCTTCCATTATCTGTTCCTACATCTCCAGCGAGCTTGGTTCTGACATGAGCCAAGGCCTACTCACTGCAGGTACCATTAAGAGCTTAACCTCACCCTTACGTGGTTGGTGCTTTAACCTCTCCTTTGCGGCCATTGGTCTTGCTACCAACTTCCGCGAGCTTACGCACTACTTCAAGGGCGGCAAGCCGGTTATCCTCTATGTTTGCGGTCAGAGCTTTAACTTGCTCCTTACCCTTACCATGGCTTACATTATGTTCTATGTTGTATTCCCTGAAATTACAGCAAGAATCTAATACCGTACATCTAGGGGCCGCTTGTCGGCCCCTTTTTTCTAAAAAAGAGAACGCATCATGGAACAGCAAAAATCTTTCACCAAGGGCCTGTGTCAATTAGTTGGTTTATGCCTTGGCATTTGGTTTGTTATTTGGCATGTAACCCCTGTACTGGTAGATAACATCCCCGCTTTGGCCCATTACGGTCAAGTTGCTAAGGATAATGACATTATGACAGGCGCCCTTTACTATAATGATGTGCCCGTTACCATGGAAGCCGAAAGAAACAATCGCGACACCATTAAATTTTTACCCCATGGTGGCACCAAATTTGACTAACCTGCTCGCATATCCCATATCTTTTCCTGCCTTGCTAAGCTAACAGTAGCTAATTCTTACCTCACTAGGGGCAGTGCTTACCTGCAGCCCCTCCCTACTCTATAAGCCCTCATAATTAACACCTGCACTTACACTTAACATGCCCCAAATCATGATGTCATAAAAGCTAGCGCCCGCATATCATGGCTATCCCTCAGGGGTTTTACTATAGGCTCCTACCCATAAAAAAGCCCGCAATGCGAGCTACGCAATGCGGGCTTATGTACTGAGAAAGGCCTAAGCCCTTCTCCACATTTACTTCAATTATTTAATGGGCTGTAAAACAAAGTTACCCTTATCATCCACAACATAGGTGCGGTAGAAGTCGCCTACACGGTCACCCTTGGCATTAAAGCCAATTTCACCGGAGAAACCAGGAAGGCCCTTAAGCGTGGGCAAGAAAGCCATAATATCTGCAGATTCTTTTTTACCGGCTTCAAAAGCAGCCACAAGCGCTTTAAACGCATCGCCTGCTAAGATGGAGTATACAGAAAGAGGGATAGCATTGTATTTTGCCTTATAATCCTGCAAGAACTTAGTAGCTTCTTGAGAATCCAAATCCTGTGGTAATGGAGGGCTAATGAAGATGTAATTATTGGCGGCAGCATTACCGGCAATTTTTACAAGGTCTTGGTGATTGGAAGCATCGCCACCAAGGAAAGGTACATCCCAGCCCATTTCACTTTTTTGGCGTAAAAGCATGCCGGCTTCAGGATAGTAACCGGTAAAGAACACAGCTTCAGGCTTAGCGGAACGCAATTTGGTTAAAATAGCGTTATAGTCGCGCTCACCGGGACTCAAAGCGTCATAAAAAACAACTTTCACTCCCTTCTCATCCAAAATAGCCTTTACTTCTTCAGCAAAGCCCTTGGCATAAGAAGAATTATCGTGCAATAAAGCTACAGATTTGTAGCCATTTTTTAAAATAGTGCTGGCCGCGGCAATACCTTGAGCATCGTCACGCGGACATGTGCGGAAAAAGTTTTTATAACCTTTTTCTGTAAGACGTACAGAGGTAGCACCTGTGGCCACTTGTACAATTTCGGATTCATTTAAGATATTTTGAGAAGCTTCAGTAACAGCAGAGCCGTAGGTACCAATAACAGCCACTACACCTGCAGAAGCAAGCTTTTGCGAAGCAAGCGCTGCGTTACGTGGATCACCGGCATCATCTTCTACGATGAGCTTAATGGTATCGCCGTTAATGCCGCCTTTAGCATTTACTTCGTCCACGAGCATGGATACAACATTTTTCATATCCTGCCCTTCAGAGGCCCATTTACCAGTAAGCGGACACATAAGGCCCACTTTAATTTCGCCAGCAAAAGCCACTACGGCACCGGCTAAAGAGAGCATTAAGACACAAAGAAGCGTAAAAAACTTTTTCATCTTTCCTCCCAAATAAGGATAGTTTTAATGTGAAAACAAATAAACCTACCAAAAAACATTAGCACATTTTACATAAAAACCAAACATTATTTTTTTGCTGCCTACGTGACTCTTTTCACAAAACTATATACAGTATACCGTACACTTAGCGTTGAAGAAAAAATAAAAAGACTACAGCGCCACCAATTCCATGGCGCCCCAAAGCCCCAATGCGTCATCACATTGCACAAAAAGCCCCTCCACACCTTCAATACTTTGGCCAAAATCCAGTGCCTGCTGCACCGAAGAAGCACCCTTAAGCCTATTCCCCATGGCGGTAGCCACAGCATCTGCCAAGGCACCATCACGCGCTCGCACCACTGCAAGTTCACCCCTGCCAAGGCTTAAAGAATGACCAATGGTGGCAGAAGAAGCGCATAAAGCCAGAGGAAAATCTTGCTCCGTAAAGCGCAAGCCAAGATAAGCGGTACCGTCATGCGCACTGTCTTCTGCGTTTTCTACGCTTTGCGGCTGAGCCAAAAGAGCTACCACGCGCTCCTTGGAAGAATGCATGTACACATCACCACCGTTTTCCACTATAATATCAGAAAATTGCTCTTTGTGAGCCTCCACAAGCATCTGCGAAATGGTGCCTGCCACGGCGGCAAAAGGCCCCACAGCAGCCAAAGCCGCACCGGCATACATGCGCTGTATTACCTGCGGTGCATTCTCTGGCAGGGGTAGGGGCGCTAGGGAGGTACGAAACTCAGGATACACCCTCGCCCAAGAGCTCACATCTGCCCGCAAACGCTCTAGCGTTTGACACATGTGTGCGGCTAGCTCTTGCTGCGTTTGCTCCTCTTGCCCTCCGCCCACAAGAATGCGTAAATCACTTTCTCCGCGCACTATCTGAAAAACACGCTCTCCTTGGCGCGGCGCACAACGCTCTCTATATTGCCTTTGCCACCCATGGTGAATTTTTTTTGGGGCAATCTTCATGCCTTTTCCTTTCGTTAAATACATTTTTTTTGCCTTGGCATCTTGCGCCCAAGGGCTAGTCTAAGGTAATTGTATGGAGTTCACTTACCCAAGTGTACAAAGCTGTGCAAAATATTTGGCAGGTTCCAACCTTAGTTTGCACGCCAATACGACTACTCTAAGGAGCTCACATGCAAAAAAAATTTTTACGCCTTCTTGACCTTGGTCAAAACACTTTTTGGCAACTTTTACAAAATGTTACCGATGCCAACGAGGAACATTTGCAAACTTTGCGTGCTGAGATTCAAAAAACGCCCTTGCACCTATGGGTAGGCCCAAAAAATGAGCAGGATAAGCAAGCCTTTTTACAATTGTTGCAAGAACAAGGCTTGCCCTATACTGAGCATGACTGCACCCACATGGACAGCGAAGCTTTAGAAGCCGCCGCACAAGCTTATGACGGCGCTAATACCCTCAATATCACCTGTGGCTTTAACGAAACGCAATTACTTATCCTAACAAGACAAGCTCAAGGGGCTTGGTTCAACGGCCTTGCCGAGTGCGCTTGCCCGTGGGCCGGCTTAGCTGAAGCGGCCTTTACTGTAAGCCTTACCCAAAATCTCGATTCATGGCGCATATGTTGGCTTGGGGGCGTAAGCCCTGTGGCGCAGTCCCTTATGGAAGCAGCCATTTACACCCCTTATGAGCTTTTCATGGGCATCCCCACTTGGAGCGACCCAGACCATAGCAGCACCGACATGGCCTTAAAGGCAGGGGCAAAAATATTTATGACGCGTGAGCCACGCCTTGCCCTTGACGAAGCACATATCATCTATATGGACGAAAGCTTAGAAGCCATGACCACGGCCAAAACCCCTGCCAAGCCCATACCCATTTACCCTGTAAGCGATAACTTTATTTGGGAAAAGGGCCTTGCTTTAACAGAAGCAAATCTTGCCTATGCTTTGCCTGAGGTACGCATTGTAGCCACAGAGCCCAAGGCCAAGTATGCCAAGGCTGAAGCCGATTTACAAGCGCAAAGAATGTTCTTACACCGCGCTGCATTACTTATTACTTTGCACCATACCTTGCAAGAGTCTTAGTATGGCACAAGAAATAACCTACGTTGCACGGCATACGCTTTTGGAGCCAAACATAAGCCGAGATGCTGTGCTTTTTTATAACCATATCCCCAAGTGCGGCGGGCTTAGCCTCACGCATATGCTGCGCGGGTGCTATCCGCATGCCTGCGATGTGCACCACAGCATTTTTGACTTTAACGCCGTGCCCATGGACAGACAATTCTACCATGGGCACGGCGTCAGCGGTCTTGAGCATTATCTCCCAGAAAACACGCCGTATTTTTATATCACCATTTTACGCCACCCTTGGACACTCGCGCAATCCCTCATACGATTTTTTCGATGGCTTACTCCTTTTGATCCTTTTTACATGCGCTCAGAAGAAAAAATCTTGCTGGAATTTAAGCCCAATATGCTTATACATTATTTGGGACATGGCAACGCCGCTTTAGCAGAAGAAAACCTCTTCTCCCGTTATGTTTTCTTTGGTTTACAAGAGTATTTTGCAAAATCCATAAAACTCTTATCACAAAGCATACCTGCCTTGGCGCAACAAAAAATTACGGTAAAAAATGTTTCAGCCCAAGAAGAATGGGGCCTAAGCACTCACTGCAAAGATCTTTTTTATGAGCGTCACGCACAAGATATAACCTTGTATGAAAAAGCAGTGAAAGAATTTTTATATCGTATAGACAGCTCTGAAGACATGGAGCAAAAAAGCTCCCCGCCTTTACCCCTGGCAGCACAAAACAAAAAGGGAAGCTATAAAGAATCTGTGCTGGCCCTGAAGGAAAGCATCGCCCACGACGAAGACCTGCCAGGCATGGAAGAGCCGCAAACGCGCTTTGAAAATTGGTTAGAAATTTTGGTACATTGCACCAATGGTGATGCTGCGCTGGCGCAGTTACTCTCTTGGCTACAGAAGCGCAAAAACAATCGAGCCTCTTGCCATTATTTTGCCTATGAATGCTTAAAAAAAGCAGAATCCCCTGTTCTTACAAAGCATCTGCCCTTACAAGCTCAGCTACTCTTTGGCATTTGTAACTTGCGTGATAAACACAACGTTTGCCGCATATTAGTACAATGCCGACTGGATATTATTGAACTTTGGCTAGAAAGAAATTTTCAAGAAAGCCACAAACATTTTGATTACTCAGCTTTTGAGTGGCTTTGCCAATTACGCAAACAAGCCCAGTGGCAAGAAAAAGCCCAGCAATTACAACAAAAGCTTATGCAAAATGCGCGGCCCATTCCCCGCATACTTATGGAACAATGTGACGCGAAAGAGGCTGAACAATAAGGACTGTGTTGCACACACGCTTGCAAATATACACCGTGCCACGTTCTACTTTTTAGTAAAATAGCCCACACACTTCGTGAAAAAAGTCTTTTTTTGCCAATATACCAAAAAAATATTTATCTTTGTGATAAAATAGCATACCGTATACACATACTGGGGGCATTTTTTATAATAGCACAATGCTTAACGTGATACCTAAATCTAGCAGAGGAGATTATATGGAAGCTTTTATTAAATTTGTTACAGACATTTTAAATGCCGTCAACGGCGTAGTATGGGGCCCGCTCATGCTTGTTCTGTTACTCGGCACAGGTGTGTTCCTCACCTTTGGCTTACGTTTTTTAACCTTCATGCGTATTCCCGATGGCTTTAAAAAACTCTGGACACATAGAAAGCAAGACGATAGCGCCGATGGTGAATTGTCTCCTTTTAATGCGCTTATGACAGCCCTTTCTGCCACAGTAGGTACCGGTAACATTGCCGGTGTTGCCACAGCTATCTTTGTGGGTGGCCCCGGCGCCATTTTCTGGATGTGGTGTACCGCCATGGTAGGTATGGCCACTAAATTTTCTGAAGTACTTCTTGCCGTACGTTTTCGTGAGGTAACCCCCGAAGGTAACGTGGTGGGTGGCCCCATGTACTATATCAAAAACGGTCTTGGGCCCAAGTGGGCTTGGATGGGCACCGCCTTTGCTATCTTTGGTGCCATCGCTGGTTTTGGTATCGGCAACATGACCCAAACCAACTCCATTGCTGGCGCTGTAGAAGCCACCTTTAGCATAGATCCTTACGTAACAGCCGCTGCCCTCACCGTGTTTGTAGGTGCCGTGCTCATTGGTGGTGTAAAGCGTATTGGTGCTGTGGCTGGTAAAGTTGTTCCCATCATGGCTCTTTTTTACGTGGCTGCCTCCTTACTAGTTATCATCGTTAAAGTGGATATGATTCCCCATATCTTTGGTATGATTATCGAAGAAGCCTTCACACCTTCTGCTGCCTTTGGTGCCTCCATTTGGATGACCATTCGCTTTGGTGTGGCCCGCGGTGTTTTCTCTAACGAAGCCGGCCTTGGTTCTGCCCCTATTGCTCACGCCACAGCCACCACCAAAGAGCCTGTAAACCAAGCTCTCATCGGTATGCTCGGCACCTTTATTGATACCATTATCATCTGCTCCATGACCGGCTTTGCCATTTTAGCTTCCGGCCTCTTGGATAATGGCCCCGGTACTGTTAACGGCGCTGCCTTAACAACAGCTGCCTTTAACTCTGTACTTGATGGCATCTTGCCTACAGGTGCTGGCGGCGTAATCGTTACCATCTCTTTAGCGCTTTTTGCTTTCACCACCATTCTTGGCTGGTGCGTATACAGTGAGCGTTGCGTTATTTACCTCTTTGGTGATGCAGCCCTAAAGCCTTTCCGCATCATCTTTACCTTGGTAGTGCCCATTGGCGCCGTAGCCAAGTTAGAAACCGTATGGCTTCTTTCTGACACCTTAAATGCTTGTATGGCCATCCCCAACTTGATTGCCATTCTTATGCTCAGCCCTGTGGTACTTGCCACTGTGAAAGAGTTTAAAGAAAGAGAAGCTCAAAATATCATGAAGTAACAAACTGCGGTTTGTTTGGGGGAAAAGAGAAATCTTTTCCCCCTTTTTTAACCATGCAAAAACATGCCGTAATACAACCTCAACACAAAGCACAGCATGTCACACGCTAGCCCTTATAAAGTCACTGCCCTAGTTTCGCTCTATAATGCCGAGCGATTTATACGCGGCTGTTTAGAAGATTTGCTAGGGCAAAGCATCTTTGCACAAACAGAAATCATCATCATAGACGCTTGTTCACCGCAAAATGAGCGTAGTATCATCGAAGAATACACCAAAAAATACGATAATATTCTTTACTACCGCACAGCACAACGCGAAACCTTGTATGCCTCATGGAATAGAGCTTTACACATGGCCCGCGGCTCTTACATTACCAATGCCAATGCCGATGATAGGCACGCCCCACACGCCCTTGAAACCCTTGCTACAGCTTTAGATCTCAACCCCCATGTGGCCCTTGCCTATGCCAATTGCCGCGTTACAGCGCAAGAAAACGCCACCTTTGATGCAGCCCCGCTGCTTGGCAGGCTTGTGCAGCCAGCATACAGCCATGTGCGCCTTATGTATGCCTGCTTAGCCGGCCCGCAACCCATGTGGCGGCGCTCCGTGCATGAAGAGGTAGGTTATTTTGACGAGAGCTTCACCATAGCCGGAGATTATGACATGTGGTTACGCATGTCGCAGCGCTATCCTTTCTTACATATTCCTAAAATGCTAGGGCTATTCCTTTCCTACGAGCATAATCTGGCTAAAAGTAATGCGCGTGCCTTATTGCAAGAAGAAGAAAAACTGCATGAGCAAGCTGTTCTCCATTTTTTACGAGATGATGTTATGCCTCGTAAAGAAGCAGAAGAGCAATTCACCGCCAATGAAAAATCCTTACAACTTGTTGTACAAAAACAAAAGCAAGGAAAAAATATTAGCTTACAGGATTTAGAATTTCCCTTCTACGCCAAGGCCTTGCTCTTGGCAAAGTTAGGCCACAAAAGCAGCGCACTTGAAATTTTACAGCCCTTTTTAGCCCATGGGGATAAAGCCCATAAGCTATGCCATCTCCACTTTTGCCTAAAATCCCTACATACATAAAAACGCACTCTCTTACCTAAAGAAAAAGCCCCTTCGCGCAAGATGTGCACAAAGAGGCTTTGCATAACGCAATACGCGCAACAGCGCCCTTGCTATGCTCTATGGGGTGACATCCACCACATAGGCATTATCCCAGTCCAAATACTTTTGGGCCACACGGCGCACATCTTCTGGGCTCACCTTTTTGGCCTTTTCAATAAAGTGCTTTCTAAAGTCCACATCTTGCCCCAAGATGGCACGCACGGCGGCCTCACCGGAGCGAGATTTCAAACTTTGTGCATCACGGTAAAAATCCCCTTCCATTTGATTTTTAGCCCTTTGCAGCAAGGCTTCAGGCAAAAGATTCTTTTGCAAATCATGCACCACCCCTTTAAAGCCTTCATGGGCTTGCTGCACTTTATCTGGCTCTGTGCCTATATAAAAGAGCATATAGCCTGTGGTGGGGAAAAAGGATTTTTGCGCTGTTACCGAATACCCAAGGCCTTGTTTGTCGCGCAATTCATTAAAAAGAATACCGCTTTGTCCAGCAAGAGCCAATTGTAACAACTCTAAGGCTGCCGCATCTTCATGGCTATTGGGCACTGTTTTAAAAACAAGCATATGATGCGCCTGCTCACGACCGGGCACAGCTACCGTTAAGGCCTTTTCTGTGCCCCAAGTGGGAGCCGCAACTTCTTGCGTAGCCACACTGGGCTTGGGCAAGGAACGTGCAAAGGCTAATACGGCTTCCGTATCAAAATCTCCTGCCACAGACAAAACCCAAGGCTGCTGTGATTGATTTTTCCAAAAGTCCACAATATCTTGCTGGGTATAGGCTTTTACAGTGGCTGCATCGCCTAAGTTTTTAAAGCCGTACGGATGCTCTTCCCCAAAAAGAAAAGGTGCCATTTTAGAAAAAGCCAAGCCTAAAGGTTGATCATCTCGCGAGGCAATGGCAGCCATTTGATTATTTTTCTCTCTTTCCACTTCTTCGACGCTAAAGGCCGGCTCAGTTAGCACGTCCTTCATAAGGCCAAACATATCGGCATTAAAACGTGTGGGCTGCTTCATGGAAAACCAAAATACTTGGCGCCCACTTCCTGCCCCCATGGAGGAAACACGCTCCGCAAGGAAGGTGTCTATTTGCGGAGAAGTCATGCTCTTGGTGCCCGCCGTTAAAACAGAAGCCGTTAAAGCCGCAAGCCCTTGGCGCTTACCGCTTAAACTATTGCCCCCTGTCATATAAAAATCCACAGCCGTATAGGGCATGGTAGCATCTGGAATAAGCACCACTTGGCGTCCATCACCAAGGTCCACCACTTGCTTTTTGCCTGTGGCCTTGGCAGCAAGGCCTACATTTTCTTGCTTGGGGGCAGGCCATTCTTTTTGTAACACGGCCTGCAAGTCCGGAAGCTTAGTCCCTGTAGGGGCAAGCACAGCCACGCTTAAACGCTGCGGCGTAAACCATGTATTTAGGGCTTCTTGCAATTGCTCTTGGTTTACATCTGCAATAACCGCAAGCATGTTCCTCTCCCCTTGTTCACCATCAAGGAAAAGCTCAGAATAGCCCTTCCAAGAGGCCAGGCCGGATAACGTTTCTTTAGCTCTATGGGTACTATCTTCAAGGCGCAACTGCGCGCGTGCAATATCCTTTTCAGTAAAAGCTGTGGCCTTCAGGGAAGCCATATCCGCCATAAACTCTTTCCAAAAGGCTTCCACATTTTCCGCATCAAGCTGTACGGTAAAATACACAAGCCCCACTCGCTCAAAGCCGTAATTGGACACAGAAATACTATCCACAAGCTGCTTTTCGTATTTGTATTTTTTATATAAATAAGAAGTAGCATCGCCGCCCATGACCATGGTCAATATATCAAGGGGAACGCTACGCACATCAGCAGAACCAGGTACAGGTAAAGCCATGCCCAAGTAAACCTTATTCCACTGACCTTCTTGTATATTTATCTGCGCAGAGTTAAGTTTTTGAGCATCAATGGCTTGTACAGGATGCAGCAGTGAGGTGTTTTTCAACTGCCCAAAAAGCTTTTGACTTTCCTCAAGCACATCTTTGGCCTGCACATTACCTACCACCACCAAAAGCATGTTTTGTGGTTGGTAATATTTAGCAATATAAGCGCGCATGGAGGCCGGTGTTACAGCCTTAATGGTGTCTTCGTACCCTATGATGGGATGATCATAAGGCGTGCCCTTTAAAGCATTGGTGTGTAGCTCTTTAAAAATTCTTTGCGCAGGGTTATCATTGCCGCGCTGCAACTCTGATAAAATAACCTGCTTTTCCGACTCTAACTCCGCCGCGTCTAAGGTAGGATAAAAGGCCATATCTTTGACTATATCAAGGCTTAAAGCCCAATGCTTTGCAGGTAAGTCTGTTTGATAGACTGTATAGTCAAAGGAGGTGGCAGCATTTAAATAGCCGCCGGCAGCTTCTACTTCTTGAGAAATGGCGCCCTTAGGTCTTTTTTGTGTGCCTTTAAACACCATATGCTCTAGCACATGGCTAATGCCTGCATCTTGCGGTGTTTCGTACGCAGAGCCTGCCTTCACATACAGACGTGTGGAAACAAGGGGAAAGCGCTCATCTTCTATAACCAGCACTGTGAGGCCGTTTTTTAGCTTCGTTATATGCCTTGAGTCTTGCAATAAAGCTTGCGCTTGCGCTTCGCCTTTTTTATCTGCCTGTGCTGCGCTAACGCTATTGGCACTGGCATGCCCCAATGAGGTTCCAAGCATACATACTCCCATGCACAATGAGGCTAAAGTTTTATGTGTATATGAAAAAAACATACTATCTCCTTTTGATAAAATGTCACAAGGAACTATAAGTCTTTCCAACATAAAAGCAAGTAGCCCCGTCTATACAAGGCTAATCTAAGCTTACTTTTGCAAACATTTTTACACAAAAAAAGGATAGGCCCTAAAGCCTATCCTTAGAATATTTTTTCAACTGTCTATTAATGAAAAATTTGCTGTTTGCGATAGGCCGCATAGGCTTCGCGCATGGCCACATAAGGGTCCACCGCCACCGACTTAGCATCCCCATACAAAGCAAGCACGCTGTTTAAATCATTAAACTCAAGGCCGGCACGCACCCCTGTAGAAATATAGGTGGGGTCTAAAAAGAAGGTAGGATCTATGAAAAAATCCACTGCGGTTCCTACAGAACCACGGGCTGAGCTTGGCCCCAGAATGGGCCACACCACATAAAAACCTTGTCCAACGCCCCAAGCTCCCAAAGTTTGGCCAAAATCCTCCCCATCGCGCGTATAGGGCACCACGGTTTTATGGCGCGCAGCCACATCAATAAAACCAGCCATACCCACGGTGGTATTGATCATAAACCGGCCAAATTCTACCCCTGCCAGCTGCACCTTACCTTGCAACAGCGCATTGACAAAGCGCACAGGGAAAAGCAAGTTGTTAAAAAAATTACTTAATCCACCTTGCACTTGATCCGGCATGACATAGTCATAGGCACTATATACAGGGTTGGCTATATGCATATAAAAAATATCATTAAAGCCAAACCAAAACCTATTCCATGGCTCCAGAGGATCGGCAATACCTTGAATGGGAATCACATCATAATCATCAAGATCGCCGCCAAAGCCCCCTTCTAACTCTTGCACCACGGCTGATTGTTGCAAAGTGCCTTGCTTATAGCCGGCCTGCCCTGCCGAATGCACCATGGAAGCCGCAAAAACTTGCCCTGCCCCCACCGTGCCCAAAAATAGCCACAAGGCCAGTATGAGTCGTAAGCTTTTATTTTGCATGGGAAGCACTCTTCATGGCAGCGGCTCTTTCCTTCACGCGTGCAATAAGCGCCTCAGGGGAACCGCTTTGTAAAGCGTCATTAAATTGCGTGCGATAATTCTTCACAAGGCTCACACCTTCCACAAGTACATCATACACAACCCATTTACCATTTTTTGGAAGCATGCGATAATTTAAAGGAATTTTAGTATTACCCTTTAAATTTATTACAGTGCGCACTTCCACGCGCTTACCGTTATTCCCGCTAACAAAGCCATCATACAGCACCTTTTCCCCATTATAGCCTTCTATGCGGCCAAGATAGGTTGCAAAAAGCAAGTCAGAAAAAGCCTTGGTGAAGTCTTGCTTTTGCTTTGGGCTAAATTGCTTCCAAAAGGCGCCCACGGTGCGCATGGAAAACTCATCAAAATCAAAAATAGCATACACTTCCTTTTCAATGGAAGCGTTTAAACTTTGACGAGTTGCAGGGTTAGCATAGCCCGGAGATTGAATGAAGCCTAAAATGCGGCTCACCGACGTTTGTAAACTTGTTTGTGCATCGGCAGGATTGGTAGAGCCGGTGGCCACCACAGGAAGACACATAATAAGTACTGCTAACAATGCTAAAGACGAAAATAAAGAACGACGCATTACACACCTCCAAAGGCGAATTTTCCTATAATAGATTCTAAATCCACCGCAGATTCCGTATCCACAATGGCATCTCCTGGCTCCAAATACACATCAGAACCGCCAGGAGCAAGGCTAATATATTTATCTCCAATAAGTCCGCTAGTTTTTACCGAAGCAATAGTATCTTCCGTAAGCTTGATACCATTATTCACATACAATGTCACCACAGCTTGACCACGTTCTGCATCAAGGCCAATGGAAGACACTCGGCCTACGCCTACACCGGCAATTTCAATGCTGGCACCTACGCGCAATCCGGATACAGAAGAAAAATGCGCTTCCACTGTATAGCCATCACCGCCTATAACTTCCATTTTGCCTAATTTTATGGTGAGATAGCCAATACACAGCAAGCCCAACAAGACAAAAATGCCCACATTTATTTCACGAGATGTTTTCATCATACCCTCTTTTCTTACTTCTTATTCCTGCATCCAAGCTTGCAAAGCCGCTTGTACGGCAGGGTCTTGCTCTTCGAAATGCCCTTGCGCCAAAGGCTCTGCTCTGCGCAAAAGAAAATCTTGTATATAACTGTCTTGAGCCTTTTTAAGCTCTTCCCATGGCCCGCAAAAGGCAAGCTCCCCTGCGTGCAACACCAGTGCATGGTCAGCTATGCGTTCAATACTGGCGAGGTCATGGCTTACCACCACCATGGTCATGCGCGGAAAAGCTTTTTTCATATCCAAGAGTAATTGATCCATTTGCGCTGCGGTAATGGGATCTAAGCCCGATGTGGGTTCATCACAAAACAACACGGGTGGATCGGTAATGATAGCGCGGGCAAGGCCAGCCCTTTTGCGCATGCCGCCGGAAAGTTGGCTGGGGTAAAATTGCGCAAATTCCTCTAAGCCCACCAATCGCAAGGTACGTAATGCAGCTTTATGAATGCAATCTTGCGATAAATTTGTATGCTCGTGCAAAGGCAAAGACACATTATCCAAAAGATTTAGTGCCCCAAGCAATGCGCCGTCTTGAAAAAGCATGCCCATGCGCCGGCGCATGCGCCGAAACTCTTTATCGGGCAAAGCAAAAAAATCTGTAGAACCTAACAAAACCTTTCCTGCACTGGGGCGCGACAAGCCCACCAGATGGCGCAAGAGCGTCGATTTTCCACTGCCGGAACCGCCAAGGATGACAGAAATTTTACCTTGCGGCAAATGGGCATTTATACCGCGTACAACCACATGGTCATCATAACCTATGGTGCAATTTTCTAATGTGATGGTGGTATCTTGCATGTTTCACCTACAATAATAAGGACGTGAGCACATAGTCTGCCACAAGAATAAGACTGGAGGCCAAAACCACCGCCGAAGTAGTCGCATTGCCCACAGCTGCAGGCCCTACACTGTCACGGCGCAAATGGGCATAATAGCCTTGGTGACAACACACAGTAATAACAATAATACCAAAGGTAATGGCCTTTATAAAACCGCCCATAACATCAGACAAAGACACGGCGCTTTCAATCTGATAAAAGTACGCCCCTTCATTAATGCCAAGCATAAGCACACCGGTTAAATAGCCACCAAGAATACCCACCACGTTAAACACGGCTGTTAAGAAAGGAAAGGCCACAAGCCCAGCCAAGAGGCGCGGCGTGGCCAAATACCCCATGGGGTGAATATCCATCACCTCCAAGGCGTCCACTTGATCCGAAATACGCATGACGCCAATTTCTGCCGTCATGGCTGAACCGGCGCGCCCTGTAAGCATTATAGCCGTAAGCACGGGGCCAAGCTCTCGAATAAGCGTTAAGGCAACCCCCGCCCCAAGCATGCCTGTGGAGCCAAATTTTATAAGGGTATAGTACCCTTGCAAACCCAACACCATACCGCAAAATACCCCTATGAGAAGTATAAGAAAAAGCGACATGGAGCCTATGATGTAAAGCTGTTGGCGAAATTTAGAAAAAAGATGCGGCGTAGAAAAGGCTTGCTTACAAGACATGAGCAGAAATAAAAACAAAGAGCCCATGGTGGCTACAATACTAAGAGAGGCTGCCCCCACTTTCGCGCATAGAGAAGTCAGCATATTTTTATTCCACAGCCTTCTTTTGTTGTTGTACCGGTGCGCCCAGCTTTAACTGCACCATAAGGTCTTGCAAAGCTTTGGCTTGCTGCGTGGTGCCGCGCATAAGCACTTGCACCATAAGGTAATCGCCGCTTTTCACCATGCGAGTACGCAAGCCTTCACCCTCTAGCTGCGCGCGTAGCACATCTACCGACTCTTCACTTTTTAAGGAAGCCACTTGATACACGTAATCATACAAAGCCGTGGCGTTGGACGCAGAGGGAGCCTGCGTGCCAGAGGAAGTTGTGGTGGCTGTAGTAGTTACGTTGGCTGGCGTTGTGGAAGCCCCAGTGGGAGCCGTGGTTGAAGAAGGCGTACTTTGTGCGGCAGCATTTTGCGTAGCTTCAGGCTTGGCTCCAGCAGTAGGTTTTGACGGTGCTTTTGCAGCTCCAGCCACTTTACCTTTCAACTCCGTAGCATATCTCAGTTCTTCAGCAGACATAACAGTTTTATGCGCCCTTGCCGGCTCTAAAGGTGATAGAACCTGCCCTGCGTCTTGGTCAGACTGTTGCCCCGAAGCTGAGCCAGAACCCTGAGTATCGGCTTGGGCATCGGCTTGTTCCGCTGCTTTAGCCGCTTCTTTTTCTGCCACAATTTGCGCTAAAGTGGGGCGTGCAGTATCATCACGCCCCACAATAACACCCATCATAAAAGCCACCACCACACAACCCACAAGTGCCGTAAGCGCTGTCATTAAAGAAGAAAAACCCAGCGTGACGCTAAAATCTTTCATGGAAGGTTTAGCAGGCGCTTGTTCTGTATTCTTTGTATTCTGTGTCATGGTTTTCTCTATGTTTTATACCATTACATGGCTTCAGGCGCAGAAACGCCCAATAAGTCTAAACCAGTGGCAAGCACATTTCCTGCCGTACGCAATAAAGCCATACGTGCCGTGGCAAGGGCCACATCTTCTTCTTGCAAAATGTGATGCTTGCCATAATAGCTATGCAAAGCTGCTGCAAGTTCAGAAAGATAATGACTAATGTAATGCGGCCCTAAATTATTGGCAGCAAGCTTAACCACATGGGGAAAGCGTGCCACATTACGAATGAGCGCAAGGTCATCGGCATGGATTAAGGGCGCCACATCTGCCATAGCGGTTTTAGTGGTTAAAGTCATGCCTCTTTCTTCACAGCGGCGCAATAAAGCACATATTCTAGCATGGGCATATTGCACATAATACACAGGATTATCCATGCTGCGTTGCTTTACAAGCTCAAGGTCAAAGTCCAGCGGGCTGTCACTTTTGCGTGATAGGAACATGAAGCGTGCTGCATCCACGCCCACTTCAGCAACCACATCGGCCAAAGTTTCAAAAGTGCCCGCACGGGTGGACATGCTCACAGGCTTGCCATTTTCAAGCAAGTTTACCAATTGAATGAGCACCACATCAAAAGAGCTTTGCTCACGCCCAATGGCGCTAATGGCTGCGCGCATACGCGGAATATAGCCATGGTGATCCGCGCCCCACACATCTATAAGATAGTCAAAGCCGCGTTCAAATTTATGATGATGATACGCAATGTCTGAAGCAAAATAGGTTAAAGAACCATCAGACTTACGCAGTACTCTGTCTTTATCATCGCCAAGGCTTTCCGTGGCAAACCACAAAGCATCGTCTTTTTCATAGGAGAGGCCGGCTTCTTTAAGGGCAGCAAAGGCCGCATCCACAGCGCCGCGCTCCACCAAGGATTTCTCCGAAAACCACACATCATGGCCCACACGAAAATCTTGTAAATCTTGCTTAATGCCATCCATAATACTATTCATGGCATATTCGTAGCAAATATCTTGGGCCACAGTATCATCTTTTTGCAAAAGATCTGCATCTTGAGCTAGCACTTCATGTGCAATATCTATAATGTACGAGCCTTTATAGTAAGACTCAGGCCACTCCACAGGTAAGCCTTTAATTTCTCTTGCGCGCAACCATACAGAATACCCCAGCAAACGCATTTGATTACCGGCATCGTTAATGTAATACTCAGTGGCAACCTCATGACCTGCAAAGCGCAAAATTCTTGCCACACTATCGCCCACCGCAGCGCCGCGACCATGGCCTATATGCAAGGGGCCTGTGGGGTTGGCGGATACGTATTCCACTTGCGTTTTTATTTTTTCATCCACCACATTGCCGCCAAAGGCAGGGCCTTGTGCTTCCATATGTAAGAGGAATTCTTGCCAAAATTCTGCCTTAAGCGTCACATTTAAAAAGCCTGGGCCTGCCACTTCCACAAGGGCTATAAATGGCATGGCGCCCAATTTTTCCGCGAGGCTTTCAGCCAAAGCGCGCGGGGCCATTTTAGCTTCCTTTGCTAACATCATGGCCACGTTGGCCGCTAGGTCGCCGCCATGCTTGGTATCTCTTGGTGGTTCAATGGTTACCTTTTCGGGGAAGGTAAGCCCCATATCTTGCACTATATCTTGCAAGGCTTTACGTACAATCAGTGTAGCGTCCATATTTTCCTCAAAAACTCTTTGGTATCTACCCTATTATGGTAATATTTGCGGGCATTCCAGTAAAAATTATGCCCACTGCGCTTCTTGATCAAAATCTGTCAAGCACGCTGTGGAAGCTTTTTCCTCGGTGATAGGCGCAAGGCAAGGCGCCACCATCTTAGAAAGCACAGCCTTGGGCCCCACTTCTAAGAACGCACGTGTGCCGTCGTTCCATTGCTGTTGCACTGTATCTATCCACTGCACAGAAGACGTCATTTGCGCAATCATGCATTCACGCAACACTTCAGCATCCTTTACAGCCTTACCATGCACATTGCAGTACACAGGCATAATAGGCTTAGACCAATCTGCCTTACGCAGTACAGGTGCCAACTCTTCGGCAGCTTCTGCCATGAGCGGACTATGAAAAGCGCCGCTTACCTTAAGAGCAATGCCGCGGCCCTTTATCTCTTTCACACGAGCTAAAGCCAATTCAATGGTGGTTTTGGTACCGCTTAGCACAAATTGCCCCGGCGTGTTATAATTGGCAATGCGCAACATTTCACCGCTTTCATCAGCAATGGCAAGGGCAAGCTCTTGTACTTTTGCTTGCTCCAGCTTCAAAATAGCAGCCATGGCGCCCACGCCGTTAGGATCTGCCTCTGCCATGAGGCGACCACGTAAGGCTGTAAGTTCGAGCACCTTTTCAAAGCTCAAAGCTTTGGCTGCTGCCAAGGAAGCGTATTCCCCAAGGCTATGACCGGCTGTGCAGGTAGGGGAAAAACGCCCCACCAAAGCCTGCCACAAGGCAAGGTTCACCACCGTTAAGGCTGGCTGCAACGCGCGGGTATCGCTCATGGCGGCGTCATCGCCTTCCCAATAAATTTCTCGTAAGGGTAAACCACTTATATTTTCAGCCTTTTTCCACAAGTCCATGGCATCGGAAGAATGCTCCGCAAGGCGTCGGCCCATGCCAAGCTCTTGCGCGCCCTGACCGGGAAAAAGAAGTGCAATGTTAGACATAATTATCTCCCAAAAAAATTAATGCATCATTATATGTTAGTGTAGCATAACATGCAAGCTCCTATGCTCTCACACAAAAAATTTTTCACACCTTAGCCAAGCCATAAACGGCTGCTTTATACTGACAAACAACTTCCTGTTACATAGGAAAAACTCGCCCACAATGCGGTGTATTAGAAGTATTTTTTATCTGTCTTTGCTTGCCAACATCTAAAAATTCAGATAAAGTTACTGGGAATTTTTGCCAACATGGTTGTGTACGATGTTGGCTTAGTTAAAGGGAGTCTCCCCACAGACGCTTGCACCTTGTGTACAAGCAAACAGCATCAAAAGGAGTTGTTTCCATGCCAGTTCCCATTCTTGTCAAAGAATCCCTCATACCGGGCACCACAAGTAAGCTTGTTTTGGATGCCCCGCATGTGGCAAAAAAAGCCCAACCTGGGCATTTTGTCATGCTTCGCCTTCACGAAGGCGGCGAGCGCATTCCCCTTACCATTGCTGACGCCGACGCCGAAGCCGGCACCATTACCATTGTGTACATTGTACTTGGTAAGAGCACAGCCTTGCTTGAATCCTATAAAGCCGGCGACACCATTCTTGACCTTTGCGGCCCCCTTGGTAAGCCCACACACATTGAAAAAAAGGGCACTGTTGTTTGCGTTGGCGGCGGAACCGGCATTGCAGCCATGCACCACATTGCTAAAGGCCATCACCGAGCCGGCAATAAAGTTATTGGCATCATTGGCGCTCGCAGCAAGGATTTACTCCTTTTTGAAAAAGAACTCTCTTCTTTTGTGGATGAATTACTCATTTCCACCGATGACGGCAGCCAAGGCCACCAAGGCTTAGTAACTGACTTGCTCCTCGATAGATTAGAAAAAGATAAAGATATTTTTGAAGTGGTTGCTGTAGGGCCCGTGCCTATGATGAGCGCCGTTGCCGCCACCACAAAACCTTTTAACACCCCCACCACTGTGAGCCTTAACTCCATCATGGTGGACGGTATAGGCATGTGCGGTGCTTGCCGCGTTACCGTTGGTGGCAAAACAAAATTTGCCTGTGCCGACGGCCCAGAGTTTGACGGACATCAAGTAGATTTTGCTGAATTACGTCGCCGCCTTGCTGCCTTTGCCGAACAAGAAAAAACTTCTTTTGACCATTATAGGTGTAATTGCCATGGAAAATAATACTCCTAAAAAAGCCCCCAAAAAGCCCATTGCACCGCGTATCCCCATGCCCTGCTTACCTGCAGACATTCGTGCGCGCAATTTTGAAGAAGTAGCCACAGGCTATACGCGTGAAATGGCTATGGCAGAAGCCCAGCGCTGTATTCAATGCAAAAAGCCCAAATGCGTTAGCGGCTGTCCTGTGGAAGTACCCATTCCGCAATTCATCGCTGCCGTGGCTCGCGGTGATATGGATTCTGCTTACCGCATTATCAAAAGCACTAATAGCCTACCCGCTGTATGTGGTCGCGTTTGTCCGCAAGAAGTACAATGTGAAGGCAAATGCGTACTCAATGCTAAAGGAGAGCCCATTGCCATTGGTCGCCTTGAGCGCTACGTGGCTGATACCTATATTGCCACCACAGCGTGCGAGCAGGTAACAGGCACCAATGCTTGCGCCTTGCCCCATGAGCACCTAAAGGTTGCTTGCCTAGGTTCTGGCCCTGCCTCCTTAACAGCAGCAGGGTACATTGCTTCCAAGGGCATTAAAGTAGATGTATATGAAGCCCTACATGAGCCCGGTGGCGTGCTTGTTTACGGTATTCCTTCCTTCCGTTTACCCAAAGATGTGGTAGCCACAGAGCTTAATGGCCTGCGCCTTACCGGTGTGGATTTTAAGCTTAACTGGGTGGGTGGTCGCACCATTACCGTGCAAGACCTCTTGGACGAAGGCTATAATGCTGTATTCATAGGCGTTGGAGCCGGTTTACCCATGTTCTTAAACATTCCCGGTGAAAACTATGTGGGCGTGTTCTCCGCCAACGAATATTTAACTCGTGCCAACCTTGGCCGTGCGTATCTCTTCCCTGAGCAAGACACCCCCACGTACCCTGGCAAAAACGTCACCGTATTTGGCGCTGGTAACGTGGCCATGGACGCAGCACGTACCGCCATGCGCATGGGCGCCGAAAGCGTACACATTGTGTACCGTCGCACCAAGGCCGAAATGCCTGCACGTTTGGAAGAAATCCACCACGCTGAGGAAGAAGGCATTCAATTAGAGCTGTTAGCATCGCCTGTGCAATTTAATGGTGATGACAAGTTGACTCTTACGTCCGTTACCTTGCAGCGCATGAAATTGGGCGAGCCCGATGCTTCCGGTCGCTGCAGACCAGAACCCATTGAAGGCGATGTGTACGACTTACCTACAGATTTAGCCATCATTGCCCTTGGTACCCAATCCAACCCCATTTTGCTCGAAGCCACCCCTGGCCTTGAACTGAATAAATGGGGTTATATTGTCACCAATGAAGAAACTGGCGAAACTTCCATACCTAATGTATATGCCGGTGGCGACATTGTAACCGGCGCTGCTACGGTTATTCTTGCCATGGGTGCAGGCCGCAAAGCCGCACAAGACATATGCAAACGCTTACTAGGTGAAGATGCCTAAGTAGCATCGGAAAATAGCGACTTTTTTGCACTTTATACGCGCCTTGAAATTTATTTCGAGGCGCGTTTTTTATGAAAAAACCGGAGGTAAGTTGCCTTACCCCCGGTATCGTATCAATCACATAGCCCTGCTATGGGGGCAAACTGCCCTATCTTCGCATACGCTTTTCCCAAAACCTTCAAAGCTTTTTCCCAGTCTTTGGGTTCACGCACAATATATATTTCTTCCAAGGCCTTGGGCACATGAGCTGCAAGTGCAGCAAAAAAAGCTTTAGCTTCTTCCACCTCTTGCTTTTGCACATATTCCACAAAGTCTGCCATGGCTCCAGCTGTTACTAAGGAGTCCACTTTACCATAATGCGTTAGACTACTTGGTATATGGTAAAAAAGTTCCACATGAGCGGCATCTTTTTTGTGCAAAGCCAAAAAAGCCTGCACATCTTCCGGCTCAAGCGGCGCCTCTTTATGCCCAGAAAAAATTATACAAGCACCTTGGCCACTAGCACTAAAGTCACACCGAAGATGATAACGATGATGTCTTGGCGTCTGCTCTTGGATATTTTGTTCCACATGATATTCTCCTAAATCTTTCTTATTGCAAGAAGTACAATACAACCCATAGGGCCAATACAGCCTTAAGGCCTGCTACTACAAAGCCCACCGCAGCTCCGGAAAGGCCAGCAGCCTTAATATCGGAAAGGCGCGTGGTAAGCCCTATGCTGGAGAAACCAAGTAAGAAACACCAATCCATAAAAGTACTTGCCATTTTTACTTCTGCTGTTTCTAAGAAACCTAAGGTGTTTAAAGTAACAATAGCTAAAAAGCCCACCACGAAAACGGGGAATTTATCTATAATCATCTTCATTTTGCTGCTGCCTTGCATTTGAGACTGCACTTCAGCATCTTGTGTAGCCACCATAATGGCAAGGCTTAACACAATAAAGGGCAAGAAGATAACGCGCCCAATGTTATACACACCGGCTACCACGCCTGCATCTTGGCTATAGGCAAAACCAGCTGCAAGCACTTGGGCTGAGTTAATAACACCCACACCCACAAAGGCACCAAATTGATTGGCTGAAAGCTCAAACCACTGCCCCACAAATGGAAACACTAGTAAAGCCAGAAGGCCAAACATGAGCACTACAGCAATGGTATAGGCCATATCTTCGTTTTTGGCGCGTACAGCAGGGGCAATGGCCACACAGGCAGAAACACCGCATACAGACAGACCCGCCGCCAAACAGGCACTAAGGGAGGGAGACATTTTAAGCTTTTTCCCTATCCACATAAGCACAAAAGCCGAAACAAAAAGAAACACGGCTATAATGACAATGGCTTCTGTACCGGTTTTTAAAAGCCCCGCAAAGGAGTATTTACAGCCCATGACCACAATGCCTGTTTTTGTCAAAATGGTTGAGAACTGTAGCCCCGGCTTACAAACCTCAGGTACGCCAAAAATATTCAAAATGGCCATACCTAAAATAATAGCAACAATAAAGTTGCTAATATTCATGTTCTTAATCATGGGATGTAAGGACGTTAAAATGGGAGTAATGTACCAAGCAACCAAAGCTACAGTAATAAAAAGTATCATGCCCGGTAATACCTTGGATACTTGTGCCACCACACCTTGCTTTTCATCATTCACTGCTGTCATAAACACTCCTAAAGCAAATTTTCACATACTTAGTCTTTACATCTATATTAGCCTAGGTCAAGCGGAGTTAGAAATTTTGAGAAAAAAATCTCATGGAACACTGATTTCAAAAATAGCGAAAAACCCATAAAAAAACACGCCAAGACCTGCTTTTTTAGCGTATTTCACTGTACCTACACCCCTATTTATACATGGTTGCAAAAGTGCAACATTTTTACGCAGTTTGTGAAAAAAATAATTTACACCACAGGACATTTTGGGGATATTTTGGATATATAAATCACATTATTTAGAAAAAACACTATTTTTTTACTAGTAATTAAAAAAAGCCCCTACAATCTCGTAGGGGCTTTCGTGTTTAACTAACTATTGCTTTGTCCCAAAGGCTATGGGGAGGACTTCATCAATATGCGCCACAGGGTGCACACTGATTTTTGCCAGCAAATCCTTGGGCACATCTTCAAGGTCCTTCACATTTTGCTTAGGAATAATCACATGCTTAAGGTCTCGTGCCACAGCAGCAAGAATTTTTTCTTTAATTCCACCCACAGGCAGCACTCTACCACGCAGGGTTATTTCCCCTGTCATGCATAAATGCGGCGCCAAGCTTTTTTCTGTAAGAGCAGAAATAAGCGCTGAGCATAAGGTAATCCCCGCTGAAGGGCCATCCTTAGGCGTAGCACCAGCAGGTACGTGAATATGAATATCGTGCTTACGTGCAAAGTCCACATCGATGCCCAATTCCACAGCGCGGCTACGCGTGTAAGAAAGGCCGGCTTGAGCACTTTCCTTCATCACATCACCCAATTGTCCTGTGAGTAAGAGCGCGCCCTTACCTTTCATAAGCGATACTTCGATGTTAAGCACATCGCCGCCAAAGGGTGTCCAAGCAAGGCCAAGAGCAGAACCGGGAGGCAATTGCTTTTCGGTATCATCTTCCACAAAGCGTGGCACACCCAAAAGCGTAGGCACTTGCGCCTCAGAGACATCAAAAGCGCCTTCCTCACCTTCAGCTCTTTTACGAGCAAGCTTACGGCAAATGGTACCAAGCTCACGCTCAAGATTACGTAAGCCCGCCTCACGAGTATATTCTTTAATAACGCGCTCCACAGCTTTATCAGCAATGGTTACATCTTTCACTTTTAGGCCATTTTCTTTAATCATCTTTGGCAAAAGGTGAATTTCTGCAATGGATTTTTTCTCATGCACGGTATAGCCGGGCAAGGTAATAATTTCCATTCTATCGCGTAATGGCGCAGGAATAGTATCTAAATTATTGGCCGTACACAAAAACATAATCTTTGATAAGTCAAAGGGTACATTTAAATAGTGATCGCTAAAGGTGCTATTTTGCTCTGGGTCAAGCACCTCAAGCAAGGCAGAAGAAGGATCGCCCCTAAAATCTGTACCAAGCTTATCTAATTCATCAAGCACAATAACAGGGTTTTTGGTACCTGCCTGCTTCAAAGCCTGAATAATACGCCCTGGCATGGCGCCAATATACGTGCGTCTATGCCCACGAATTTCTGCCTCATCGCGCATGCCACCAAGCGATAAACGCTGGAACTTACGCCCAAGAGCGCGTGCAATGGAGCGCCCAAGGGAGGTTTTTCCTGTTCCTGGAGGGCCCACAAAGCAAAGAATGGGGCCTTTAGAATTGGGGTTGAGCTTACGCACGGACAAATATTCTAAAATACGATCTTTTACCTTTTCAAGGGCGTAGTGATCTTCATTTAACGTGTCCGAAGCATTTTTAATATCTAGGCTATCGCGCGTGGTTTTCTTCCATGGAAGCTCCACAAGCCATTCTAAATACGTACGCACCACGTTAGCTTCGGAAGAGTCAGAATGCATAGAACCAAGACGGCGCAATTGCTTATCTGCTTCTTTACGCACATCCTTAGGCATACCCGCTTTAGCAATGGCCTTGCCAAGATCGTCAATTTCTTCTTCTTGGTCGGCCTGCCCATCGCCAAGTTCTTGACGAATGGCTTTCATCTGCTCACGCAAATAATAATCTTTTTGTGCTTTATCCATGCCTTCACGAGCAGAAGACTGAATACGCGCCTGCATGGTAGCCACTTCTACTTCTTTATTGAGCTGATTATTTACAAGCTCCAGACGTAAAACAGGATTTTCCTCTTCCAAAATGGCTTGAGCGTCTTCAATCTTCATGCGCAAATTAGCTGCGATAAGATCAGCAAGGTGACCTGGGTCATCCACATTTTGCAGCATATTTACTACGTCTGAGCTAGAAATACCGCGTAGTGTCAGTATTTTTTCGCTTTGATCGCGTGCTGAGCGCAACATGGCTTCCACTTCAGGTGTACTATCCACGCTCACTTCTTCAATGGCTTCTACTTCAGCCTCAAGGAAGGGATCTTCTTGGGTAAAACGCTTTATTCTTGCGCGGCTTACGCCTTGCACCAGCACTTTGATGCGCCCATCAGGCATTTTAAGCATACGCATCACATTGACTATAGAGCCAACGGTGTACAAATCTTCCGAAGTTGGATCTTCATTATTTTCATCTTTTTGCGTGCACACAAAAAGATACCTGTCCCTATCAAGGGTGGCTTCCATGGCCTGCACGGATTTATCCCGCCCAATGAACAGCGGCAAAATCATGTAGTTAAAAACAACTACATCGCGCACGGCCAGAACAGGCATAACATCAGGGAAGGGGGATTGCTCAGCAAATTGCTCGTCATGCTCATCGTCATGCTCATCATCATGCTCATGCGAAGCATCATTTTGCCCTTCAGGATCTTCCCTAAAGCCTACGCTTTCATCTTCATTAAACACAGAGCTTTCATCATCAAGCTCAGCCTCTGCATTTATATTTATATCTTTATTTTCGTCTGACATAATATTCACTCCTCAAATATCGTAGAGGAAGCTCTCGCTCACTAAAATGTATATCCAGATAAAATACTACGACACTCTTTTTCTGTAATAATAATATGTTCAATAAAAGTTATGCCCATGGGTGGGCTCAATTGCCGTAGCTGCTCTGTGAGAATCAAATCTGCTCGAGAAGGTTTGGCATTACCACTTGGATGATTGTGCACCAAGATAAAGCCATGAGCTTTTCGCTCCAAAACTTTAGCTATAATATCTCTTGGTGTAATGGGAATGGACGAAATACCGCCCTGCATAAGCCTTTCCCACCCTAAACAGCGAGTACCAGCATCTACCAAAGCAATCCAGCATTCTTCTATGGTTTTACCCACAAAGCGTTCTTTTGCTGCTCTTGCTATGGCTTCAGGCGAGGCAAGCACTTCTCTTTGCATAAGAGGTGCCACCGCGGTGCGCGCCATACATTCGCGTATAACTTGCCATAAGGTCCAAGTTCCTACGCCAAATCCTGTAAATTGAACTAATTCTTCTTGTCTTGCTGCAAGTACGCCCGAAAGGGAGCCAAAGTATTGTAAAAGCTGCTTAGCAAGTGGCTTTGTATCTTTGCGCACTAGCGCATAGCCTAAAAGGATTTCCAAAAGCTCATAATCTTCCACTCGCTGCGGGTCTTGCAAAAAACGCCCTTTAATGCGCTGCCTGTGCCCAGCGTGAAAATCATCTTTTGTACTCTTTCTAGTCATAACTAAACAGTCTTACGCCAAACGCAAGGGGTAGAAGATAAAAAGCCAAAAATTTTGCCACCGGTATATACGCCGCATAAAAGCTAACGTATGTTCTGCCTTTTTGGGCTAAAAAGCAATGTGAGCTCTGCCACAAGGGCTTCTAAGGTTTGCTCTACGTTGCGCTCACCACTTTTAATGGCAAGCTCTGCACGTACTATACAAGCAAAAACCTCTGCAATGCCTGTGAAACCAAGTCGTCTTGCGCAGGACTCCTTCTCCTTTGCAGCTGCAGGATGCATACGTGGACTTTCACCTGCCAAAATCTGCCAAAGTGTTTTGGCATCGCGAGACAGTAAGGCTAAAAATGGGAATAATAAGGCGTCCATATCGTGCTGGCTGCGATATATCTCACGCCAAGCTGCACTCATATTCCCTGCGTAAATCTGATTCATAAAAGAGAAAATATTTGATTCCGGTATATACGAGCCCGACCCCACCATGGACATCTGAACACGCCCATCCTCTGCTGCAAGTTGAAGTTTTTCCAACTCACTATCAATGGCTGTGGCGTCTGGCGGTACGCTGGCGCAAAGAACATCGAGGGCATGAGGGTCAAAGGTGAGGCTTAAGGTTTGCGCCTTTCCTTGAATATACTTTTTAATCCCTTGAATATCAAGCCCAGAATGACGCCAAATCCAACCTTTTTTGTCAGCAAAACCCAAGGACTTTTGTTTAACCACATGGGCAGGAAGCTTAGGTTGCCCTTTATCCCAAGGGCCCTCGAGGCAAAGAATCAACCATGTAAGGGGATTAGGGTTGGAAAGTGCTGCAGAAAGCTCTTTCCAGCGAGCGGCAGAAATGTTTTGCGCATTGCGTAAAATAATAAGGCGTGGCTTAGAAAATAAACCTTGAAGCATGAGATGCTCCCAAAAAGCTTGAGGTAAATCCTCATCGCCCCAATAAACATGGCGCTCCCATGGGGCTGGGCCATCACTTACGCCTTGACCGCCCAATAAATCGCCGCCCAGCATGCCACCACCTTGAGCGCCTTGCTCCAAATGCGCCGGAAAATCCTGCTGCAATTGGTCTATTTGTCGCTTCATAAGCCCAGCATCGGGGCAAATGCAAAAGAAAAATCCCGGTCGTGACATGGCGAACCTAATTATGTAAGAGAATGGCTATGGGTTTATACTAACGTATGTTATGGGTATGTCAAAAATGCTCTAGCAGCTCTGCACAAACAAAGTGTACTTTAAAAGCAACGCAGATGCGGAGAAAGAAAACCTTTTTGACACTAGCAAAAAGAATTTCCTCCCCCGCATACAAACTCAATACTTTCTAACTTGCTACAATATTTACCAGTTTTTGCGGAACTACGATAACTTTACGTACTGTTAAGCCACTCAGATGCTTTTGCACTTGTGCATCGGCAAGGGCCAGTTTTTCTGCCTCTTCTTTAGAGGTTTGCGCTGGCACTTCTAGCTTACCACGTAATTTACCGTTAATCTGTACCACAAGGGTTATGACATCTTGCTCTGTGGCTTCAGCCTGCCATGTGGGCCAAGCCATGTCACAAACTTCACCCACATGCCCAAGGTCTTGCCATAGCTCCTCGCTCATATGCGGCGTGAAGGGACATAATAAGGTGATAACCGTGCCCATGGCTGAAGAAAAGACCTTACGCCCTGCTTCGTCTCGCAAGGCTTCACGAGACAAATACATGGCATTAACCAGTTCCATAACAGCAGAAATGGCAGTGTTAAACTGATATTTATTTTCTATATCGCTTTGCACCTTCTTCACTGTGAGGTGCTCTTTGCGGCGCAACTCCTTAGCAGCGGCACTATTTTCTGCGCTGGCAGCATCTTGTGCCGTGCTGGAGCAAGACGTCATAGGCAATAAATACGCACGCTCATCGGCAAACAAACGCCAAACACGATTTAAGAAACGCGATGAGCCGTCAATGCCGCTTTCCGACCAGTCAAAATCACGCTCTGGTGGCGCTGCAAAAAGGCAGAACAAGCGCACGGTATCAGCGCCGTATTTTTCTATCATCTGCGTAGGGTCAACTACATTGCCCTTAGATTTAGACATTTTAGAACCATCCATAAGCACCATACCTTGCGTAAGCAGGTTGGTAAATGGCTCATCCATATCATCCGGATAAAAACCTAAATCGCGCAAGGCTTTGGTATAAAAGCGTGAGTACAACAAGTGCAAAATAGCATGCTCAACGCCACCAATATATTGGTCCACCGGCATCCAATGCTTAATAATATCCTTATCAAAAGGCGCTTTATCGTTGCGCGCATCGGCATAACGAGCAAAATACCAAGAAGACTCCACAAAGGTATCCATGGTGTCCGTCTCGCGACGGGCCTCACCGCCACACTGAGGGCAGGTGCAGGCGTAGAAGGAAGCCGCATCAGGCAAGGGAGAGCGTCCGTCTTCTTGCGTTTTCACATCCAGCGGCAATACCACAGGCAGATTTTCTTCCTTTTCTGGCACCACACCGCACGCTTCACAGAAGATAATGGGTATGGGGGCACCCCAATAACGCTGACGAGAAATATTCCAATCGCGCAGGCGGTATTGCACTGTAGCTTTGCCAAGAACCTTATCTTCCAAAGCGCTGGCCACAGCTTTTTTACCTTCTTCATTGTCTGTGCCGTCAAATTCACCGGAATTAAACATGACGCCAGCGCCTGTCCAGGCTTCAGTCATGCTCGCCACATCAAGCGTAGCCACGCCTTCAGGCTGAATAACGGGAATAAAACTCAAGCCATATTTTTTGGCAAATTCAAAATCACGTTGATCATGCGCTGGTACGCCCATAACGGCGCCGGTACCATAATCTGCCAAAACAAAATTTCCTAACCAGATGGGCACTTGCTTACCAGTAAAGGGGTGCGTGCAATAGGCACCGGTGGCAATGCCTTCTTTTTCTAACGTTTCAGCTTGCCTGTCTATACGATCCATATTGCGGATACGCTCCACAAAGGCGCGCACCTCAGCCTCTTGCGGCTTACCAGCTATGAGCTGCTCCACCAAGGGGTGCTCAGGGGCAAGCGTCATAAAGCTTACGCCAAAGACTGTATCTGGACGAGTGGTAAAGACATCAATACCCTTATACTCTTTGCCATCCACGGTGAGCGCATTTTCCAAGGGGAAAGTAATTTCTGCCCCGTGGGATTTGCCAATCCAGTTATTTTGCATGGCAATAACGCGCTCAGGCCAGCCTTTATGCAATTTGTCTAAATCAGCCAAAAGTTCTTCTGCATAGGCTGTAATACGTACAAACCACTGAGTAAGTTCTTTTTGCTCCACCACAGAATCACAGCGCCAGCAAAGACCGTCAATAACTTGCTCATTGGCAAGCACGGTATGACAATCTGGACACCAGTTTTGCGGCGCTTTTTTACGATAAATAAGGTCTTTTTCCAGCATTTTCAAAAAGAATAGCTGCTCCCAACGATAATACTCCGGCACGCAGGTGGCCACCTCTCTATTCCAGTCATAAGAATAGCCAAGGCGACGTAACTGCTTACGCATATTATCAATGTTAGAAAAAGTCCATGCGGCAGGATGCGTATTGTTTTTAATGGCGGCATTTTCTGCAGGCAGGCCCAAAGCATCCCAACCCATGGGGTGCAATACATTAAAACCTTGCATGCGCTTAAAACGCGCTACCACATCTCCAATGGAGTAGTTACGCACATGGCCCATATGAATATTACCGGAAGGATAGGGCAACATTTCCAGCACATAGTATTTAGGCTTGGGCGAAGTGTGCGATACGGCAAAAGTTTGTTCTTTGTCCCAGTGGGCTTGCCATTTTACTTCAATGCTACCCGGTGTATATTTATCCTGCGTCATGGAATTTCCTTAAAACTCTTCTCAGTCACAGCGCCACAAGAGCGCATGACCACTGTATTATCGTTTTGTAATTTCGCCGCTTTCCAAGGCCTTAGCCGCGGCATCCAAAATACCATTTAAAAAAGATCTGGCGCTTTCTTCACCGTACTGGCGAGAAAGTTCCAAAGCCTCGTTAATAGCCACCTTGGCGGGGATATCTTCTCTAAACAGCATTTCAAACATGCCCATACGTAAGATGGTAAGCTCAATACGCCCCATGCGGTTCACACGCCAATTGTGCGAATACTTGGCAATGAGCTCATCCAATTCTTTTTCATGGCTCCAAATGCCGGAAACAAGCTCCCATGCAAAACCTTGAACAGCCTCAAGCGCGTCTTCTTTTTCTACAAAGTCCGGAGACTTACGAAAAGCAGAACGCACGCCTTCTAAACTGTGCGCAGGCGAAAAAGAAAGGCTGTATAGTACCTGAAAAGCAAAGCTGCGCTCGCTGCGGCGTGAATTTTTTTTGGCCATCTAAATGTGCTCCAACACACGAACAGTCTCAAGCACGGCAGCGGCGGCTTCAACGCCCTTATTTCCAGCTTTGGTGCCGGCGCGCTCTATGGCTTGCTCTAGGTTATCAGTGGTTAAAAGACCAAAGCCTACGGGAATACCTGATTCCAAAGACACTTGGGCAAGACCCTTGGTGGCTTCGTTGGCTACAAAATCAAAATGCGGGGTGCCACCACGAATAACAGCGCCCAAAGCCAAAATACCGTCACAATCTTTCTTGGCGGCAATTTTTTTGCACACCACAGGCATTTCAAAAGCACCGGGAATGCGCACAATGGTAATATCCTTTTCAGAACAACCATGACGTACTAAATAATCCACGGCACCACCCACCAAACGATCCACAATAAAGTCGTTAAAACGTGTGGCAATGATGGTAAACTTTAAACCCTTGGCATCCAACATGCCCTCTACGGTGCGAATTTTTGACATATATTCCTCCGAAATTTTTATAGTATATGTTTATTTTACTTTGTTAAGATGATTTTTTGACTGTGGCATTACTTCTTTTCATACCGCATAATTTTCTGCCTGTGCGTATGGAATACGCGCAGGCAGCACTATTTACAGTACAAGGTACATACGACCAAGCCATAAAAGCTTATAGCTATGCGTCGCCTACTTTCTCTGCACAATCTTCACAAAGTTCAGAAAGCAAATGCCCCATCTTTTCCTTCTTGGTTTGCAAATATCCCGTATTGCAAGCACAAGCTTTAGTTTCAATGGGCACGCGCTCCACAATTTCAATACCATAACCTTCTAATCCTACAATCTTCTTAGGATTATTGGTCATCATGCGCATTTTACCAATGCCTAAATCTACTAATATTTGCGCTCCGGTGCCGTAATCACGCAAGTCCGGCGCAAAACCAAGCTTTTCATTGGCTTCTACAGTGTCATAGCCTTGATCTTGCAAAGCATAAGCGCGAATTTTATTGGCAAGACCAATGCCACGCCCTTCCTGACGCATGTATAAGACCACACCGCGACCTTCTTTTTCTATGCGCTGTAAAGCAGCAGCCAGCTGCCCGCGGCAATCGCAACGTATGGAGCCTAAAGCATCGCCGGTTAGGCACTCACTATGGACACGCACAAGCACAGGGTCTGTGCCGGAAATATCTCCCTTCACAATGGCCACATGCTCACTGCTATCCACATCATTTTCATAGGCTACTATGGTAAAGTCCCCATGAACAGAGGGCAAATGCGCCTCACCCACACGGCGAACAGAAACCTGCCCGCGGCGCATGCGATAACGAATAAGATCCTTCACTGCAGCAATTTTTAATCCATGCTCTGCAGCAAAAACTTCCAACTCCGGCAGACGCATCATCTCGCCATCGTCATTCATAATTTCGCAAATAACCGCTGCATCTTTGCAACCGGCCAATACGGAAAGATCCACACTGCCTTCGGTTTGTCCTGCGCGCACAAGCACGCCGCCGGGGCGGGCGCGTAAAGGGAAAATATGCCCAGGGGTTACAATATCTTCGGGGCGCACATCATCGGCCACGGCAGCTAAAATGGTGGTGGCTCTATCACTGGCAGAAATACCGGTGGTCACACCATGACGCGCTTCAATGGATACGGTAAAATTGGTACCAAATTTTGAGCCATTACGCTGTGTCATAAGCCCAAGGTTCAAGTGGTCGCAGCGCTCAGCGCTTAGCGGTAAACAAATGAGACCACGGCCGTATTTAGCCATAAAATTAATAACTTCTGGTGTCACATGCTCTGCAGCAATGGTAAGATCGCCTTCATTTTCACGGTCTTCATCATCCACCAAGATAATCATTTTACCTTGGCGAATATCCTCAATGGCCTCTTCTATGGTACACAATGGCATAATATATTTCCTTACAATAATGCGATTTTATAAAAATCCGTGTTGCTGTAATAAACTTTCGGTAATGGCACTTTGCTTTTGCGTTACGCCTTGCCCCGTAGTAACAAAAGGACTAAGCATATGCCGCACATATTTACCGATAATATCCGTTTCTAGGTTTACCTTTGCTCCCACCTTCCACGCACCCACAGTGGTAACAGACCATGTTTCTGGAATAACATTTACTTCCAAAAAGTCAGGGCCACATGCGTTTACGGTAAGGCTAATACCGTCCAAGGTGACAGAGCCCTTGGAAATAATTTCTGGGCTATACTGCTGCGGAAAGTGCAAACGTATGCAGCGCGACTGCCCCACAAGGCTAATATCTGCCACGGTGGCCACACAATCCACATGCCCGCTCACTATATGACCGCCAAGACGCTGGCCCACGGCCAAAGCTCGCTCCAGATTTACCACATCACCCTGCGATAAAAGGCCTATATTAGTATGCGTGAGGGATTCAGCAGATACAAAGGCTGTAAAGGAATGACTACTCCCACTTTCTACCGTTAAACAAACGCCGTTCACGGCTATGGATTCGCCCATTTCCAAAGCGTCCAGCACAAAGTGCGTGCGTAAAGAAAGGCGCTTATCAGCACCTTGAGCTTGTATGGCAGTAATGGTGCCCTGCCCTTGAATAAGTCCTGTAAACATTATTTGGGTCTCAATACTATATGAATATCTTCGCCATGCATTTCATAATCGCTAATGCGTAAGGAAAGCGCTTCAGACATATTCATGGGGCTCTTACCGTCAAAAAGAGGTTTGGCTTCATTATCCCCCAAAATGCAGGGGGCAAGGTGCAGGTGAAACTCATCCACAAGGCCAAGCTCAAGCAGGCTTAAAGCAAGCTTTCCGCCGCCTTCGCACAGTACATAAGGACAATTTAATTCCGTAAAAAGACGCTCAAGCAAAATATCCAATTGCGGCAAACGCACAGCCCCGCTTTGCGGCGCCTGTGACCACACTCTGGCGCCCATTTCTTCTAGGGCTTTAGCTGTGGGAGAAGCCGCCCCAGCAGGAGTGGAAAAGAATATGGCGTCCTTAGGGCGTGTTTGCAATAAAGTATTATCAAGACTTACCACAGGTAAACGAGAAGTGACAATACAAGCAAGGGGTTGCGGGCCGTCTTCACCTTCGGGATAGCGCACAGTAAGGCGCGGATTATCCACTCGAAAGGTACCTCCGCCAATCATAATGGCTCCGCCCACTTGCGCAAGCTTTCTGCGCATAAGCTGCACCCTATTACGCGAACCTTGGCTGCTCACCCATTGCGAATGCCCAGAACGTGTAGCTATGCGCCCATCTAAAGTAGAAGCAAGCTTGAGCAATACATAGGGGCGCTTTTTCTCTCGCCAGCAAAGAAAATCCGCCAAAAGATCTTGGCACAGCTGCGCTTCCACGCCTTCTTCTACCTTAATACCTTGAGAGGCAAGATAAGCAGCGCCGCCGGCGGCTTTTTCGTTGGGGTCGCGCATGCCAAAAACCACATGTTTAATGCCGGCCTTTACAATGGCTTCCGTGCAAGGAGGCGTTTTACCGTGATGGTGGCAAGGCTCAAGAGTTACCACTAAAGTGCACTGACTAGCATCAACGCCTTTTTCTGCAGCATCTTGTAAACATACCACCTCAGCATGGGGCCCGCCGTAAACTTTATGCCACCCTTCGGCCACAATGGCACCGTCACGCACAAGCACCGCACCCACTGTGGGGTTAGGATATACTAGCGCACGCCCTTGCAAAGCAAGGGTTGCAGCATGACGCATGGCGTTGGCAAAAGTTACTTCTTCCATAAACTACTCCTTGGGGCGCTCCATTTGCATACACATAATATTTGCCTCACGAAGCATTTGCACAGCCAGTTCATCGGGGTAATACTCCACATAAAATATGGACTTTATACCACAATTAATCAACAACTTTGCACAAATACCGCAAGGAAAGGTAGTACAATAAATATCGGCTCCATCAAGCTGCACACCGTGAGTGGCTGCTTGCACAATAATATTTTGTTCTGCATGGATGGCGCGGCAAATTTCGTGACGCTCCCCAGAAGGAATGGCCATTTGCTGACGCAAGCACCCTATATCAAGACAGTGCCGCATGCCCGCAGGCGCGCCATTATAGCCTGTAGCAAGGATGCGATTATCCCGCACGGCAACAGCGCCCACCTTACGGCGTGCACATGTACTGCGCTCTGCCACCATATAAGCGATGCGCATGAAATATTCTGGCCAAGGCAGTCTTTCCATACAGTCCTCTTATTTTACACAAAGCACGACAATACACAGGAAGCCCCTCTTTGCCAAGTGTTAAAGGGGACAAAAAAGCCCCGAGCAGTCGGGGCTTGATATAAAAGAAAAGCTTTAAGGGCTAGCACTCCATCTCTTGCGCTGGCACAGAAGCTGGCATCTTTTTGCCCATGAGCAAAAAGCCCATGTAAAACGCAAGTAACACTCTCTTTGGATGTTTTTCTGAGTAGAAAACTCTATACAAATATTTTTGTCCTGCACATAACGAAAACACGTTTTATCCATCCTAGACAGAGGAAAAATGCCACTTTGTGAATTTTTCTCTTTGCACAAACTCTAATTTTTTATACTATAAATAATCAAATTCCCAGTAGTCTCAGATTTTCGTATGCACAAACTTGTGGAGAAAAGTATGCTCGACACTGATGACCTTTACCTACGCGCCAGCGTGCCCGAACACTCCTTGCACTTTATGCGCGAAGTGTCGCAAGGGCAGGCCTTTATGCAAGATGGTTACCTATGCTACAGCGCGCAAGATTGGCTTACCATCATAGGCTATCCGCTATTGCCTAAACACAGTGACAAGGCCACCCCCACAGCGCAAAATTTTTTACAAGCGCCAAACTTTTTGCAAGCACCAAACTTTTTGCAAGCCAAAAATGCCGCCGTGGCGCGCACCGGCGCCACACAATGCTATGCCATAGGGCCAGATTTCCCCTCCGAACTTCTGCCCCATGTGCAAGAAAAAGATGTTTTTTATACCTTAGATGCGCACGCCCCTGTGCCACACAAGTTACGCAGGCCCATAGCCAAAGCCCATGAGCGCATACGTATTGATGTGGGACAAGACTTTACCTTGGAGCATCGTCGCCTTTGGACGGAATTTTTAGGCAGGCAAGGGCATGATGCAACCCCCTTGGGTAGCAGCGCAGGCTCTAAGCCCGCGTCTAACCCCGCCCCCATGCATAACATGGTACGTCGCCTCTTCCTCGCCACCCCCAGCGTACTTGGAACGCCGCACACCCATTTACGTCTGCTCAACGCATATACACATGAGGGGCACCTCACCGCCACCTTATTATTAGACTTTGCCCCCGCCACCTTTTGCGCCTATGTGCTGGGGGCGCACTCTCGCACCCATTACATACCCCATGCCGTGGATGCTCTTTTTGCCCATATGCTGCATATGGCCCGCGAGGAAAAGAAGACCTTCATTCACTTGGGCTTAGGCGTGCATGAAGGTATTTCCCGCTTTAAGCGTAAATGGGGCGGCGTGCCCACCATACCCTATATGCGTGCCTCATGGATGGAAGCCCCGCACGCAGAAAACCTCACCAAGGATGTGCAAAGGCTTTTTCTTACAGCCCTTGGCGCGGCCCCTGCGGCTCAGCCTTCCGGCGCCATTAACAAGGAAGGCGCCAGCCAAGCCATACAAAACATACATCTTTTAAGCGGGCTATCCAAAAGGCAGATTTTAGCCTCCCTACCGGAACAGCGCCCCCATGCCATGCTATGGCGTGTGCAAAAAGGCGATGCTATTTCGTGGATTGGCGGCTCAGCACACTTTTTTTGCTATTCCTTTGAGCGAGATTTTCGTAAACTTTTTGACCAAGTGGATACGGTGCTTTTTGAAGGCCCCTTGGATGCACAAAGCCTACAAGAAGTAAGCTTACAAGGTAAAACACTTACCCCTGAGCAACAGCCGCTCTTACCCTTACTGACAGAAAGCGAAATACGCGCTTTGGAGCGCATGGTACGCGGGCCCGAAGGTTTTTGGGCGCGTCTACTCAATATGCAGGCAAAACGCCGTGTGGATGTGCGGTGGTACTTAGCCCACACCCGCCCATGGACGGCTCTTTTCACCCTTTGGACAAGCTTTTTAGAGCGTAAAGGGTGGCAACAGTCGGTGGACTTGGAAGCATGGCATCTAGCCCATGAAATGGGAAAAAATGTGGTGGCCATGGAAAGCTTAGAAGAGCAGTTGGCCTCATTAAATGCGGTGCCGCCGCAGCGTGTCATACGGTATTTTCAAAACTGCCACACGTGGCCCTCCATGATACGTAAAAATGTACAAGCGTACTTGCAGGGAGATTTATTGCGCCTTATGGGCACCAGTGCCGAGTTTCCCACCCGCACGCATACCATTATCAATAAACGAGACGAGCGCTTTCGCCGGCGCATGCGGCCATTTTTAGAGCAAGGGCGCGCGGCGGTTTTTGTGGGTACGGCGCATATGCTCAATTTACGCCCCATGCTGCAAGAAGATGGCTTTACCCTTACACAAGTGCAGCCCACATGGCGCCATGCCCTGCGCCATAAAATAAAAAAACAAGGCCGTATATAACTATGCCGCAGCACAGCCCCCTTCATACCCCTTTATCTGCCATGCATGCGCAGCAATACAGCTTACAAGCCTTGGTGCCGGAACAACTTATACCCTATGTACAGGCCGTTAGCGCAGCCACAAGTTATAGCGTGGGTAACTTTCTTGTGCATGAAAACGCAGGGCATGCCACCCTTGTGGCCTACGATTGCTCATCTTGGCCTGCCCATGCCTTCTCCTTGGCACCCGACCATGAAGCCCAACTACATCTGTGCATACAGCACTTGCAGCAAAGCCCGCACATAGAGCATATTACCGTGCTTGCCCCCCTGCGTCCTCCCTTGCACCCTCATTGTACGCCGCATGAAACAACCTGCTATAACGATGCCTATTATTTTTTACCCCTGCCCCTAGAAGAAAAAAACTTGCCCCATGTGCTTTCCATGTGTCGCCGTGCTTTAGCGCACCTACGCATAGAGCAAAGCCAAGGCGAGCACGCATGGACAGGGGCCCACCAAGAACTTATGCTCCACTATGTAAGCCGCCAAGGGCTCAGTAAAGAAATGAGCAGTATTTTTCAACGTGTGGGAATGTATTGTCGCAACGTAGCGCAAGCGCGCTTATTTTCTGCCTATGACGTGCACAGCGGCGCCCTTATGGGCTGCACCGTGGCAGACTTCACCTCACTGCACACGGCTTTTTACATGTTTGCCTTTCGCCACCCTAAGGCCACACCCGGCACCGCCGAGGCTCTTCTTATGGCCTTATTACAAGAGGCTGCACAGCGTGGCTATGGCTCATGCAATCTTGGCCTTGGCATACACAGTGGCATACGCTTTTTTAAAGAAAAATGGGGCGCACAGCCTTTGCTCCCTCTGGTACAAAGCTCATGGCGCGTTGCAGACGTACAAAAAACTAAAAAACCTTCTCATTGGCTTGCCCGCCTTTTCTCTTAAGGAATACCCATGCCACTTACCTTTCCCATATCGCCACAACACCAAAACTATGCACAGCCCTGCGACATTTTACACCATAAGGAGCTGCGGGAAGCCGGCATAGGAGAAATGATAAAAGAGCTCTTTAAACCACAAGTGCGCCCACTAGACTGTTTACAAGTGGAAATAACCTCCCAATGCGCCGCAAAATGCACATACTGCCCACACACCACTGATGCCCACACATGGCAAGGCCAGCATATGCAAGCCCATACCTTTGCTAATTTGTGGCCCTTGCTTAAACAAAGCACGCGCGTGCATTTGCAAGGATGGGGAGAACCCTTCTTACACCCGCATTTCTTTGATTTTGTGGCCTTTGCGCGTAAAGCCGGCTGCCTTGTATCCTCCACATCTTGCGCCCTGCATTTGCACGAAAAAACCTGCAAAAAGATAATAGATAGCGGCATAGATATTCTGGCTTTTTCTTTGGCAGGCACGGACGCCATCAGCAATAGCGTACGCGTGGGGGCTGATTTTGATACCGTATGCGAAAAAATTTTATTGCTTCAAGAGCTGCGCAAAAAACATATGGCCGTACATCTAGAAATTCACTTGGCCTACCTTTTATTGGCAGATCGCCTTGAAGCTGTGCTTGCTCTACCCAAGCTTTTACACAAACTTGGCATGCACGCCGCCATCATTAGCACCTTAGATTACGCCCCCGATGCAGCCCAAGCGGCCTTAGCCCTCACGGCCAAAGACACACCTGAACAAAAGGCTCTTTTAGCCAAAGCCCATGCTCTTTTACAAAAGGTGCAGGCCGAAGCTCAAGAGTATCATATAGACGTACACTATGCCTTACCAAGCCCCCATATGGCCCGCGCTTGCCGTGAAAACATTCAAAAAAGCTTATACATAAGTGCTCAAGGTAGCATTTCCCCTTGTGTGTATTTACAAGTACCCTCACAAAAGGCGCAAGATAGCACATGCCTCTTTGGCAATGTGAATGAAGAAAACGCCCTGCATATTTGGCAAAAGGAAAATTATATACAATTTCGCGCTCAGCATGCCGCAGGAAATCCCACCACAAATTTGTGTAAAAACTGTGTAAAAAGGCATGAAGTTCTTAACACATAATTTATTATACGTATTTTTTACACATTTTAGCGCCTAAGTATAAGGTGCCTCAGGCCATGCTTGCTACGCTTTTTTTACATTGACTGGCCTCCATGCTCCGTGAGACTTTAACCGCAATAAAGCTGTGCCAAAGCACAGCCACATGGGTTTTTATGTATGTAAAGGACTATTCATGGGCATATTGGATATAAAAGGCAAAACATCTCGTACCTTTCGCGAAAGGGGTCTGCGCCTTGGCCTTGGCCTTGGCATACTTAGTCTTTTTTTTGCCCTATACATGGTGCAACCTACACTTTTGCAACAAGCCGATAGAAATATATACGATATCTTCTTGCGTGCTCATGGCGGCGGCACGCCTTCCCCTGCGCCAGCACTCATTGATATTGACGATGCCAGCCTTGCCGCCGTGGGCCAATGGCCTTGGCCACGTCATGTGGTGGCAAAGTTAGTGGATAATCTTACCGAGGCCGGCGCCGCAGCCATTGGGCTTGATATTATTTTTTCCGAGCCGGATAATACTTCCCTTACCCACGTGCAAAAATCCTTTGAGCAGCATTACAATATCCCCTTACCCTTGCAGGGCATTCCCGCCCATATGTATGATAATGACAGCATTTTAGCGGCTAGCATAGCGCAAAGCCCTGTGGTATTAGGTTCTTTTACGCAATTTAAAGGCAAAGTAAGCCCTCTTCCTCAAGATATGCCTCCCCCCGATGGGGTATGGATGAACAACCCGCCAAATAGCTTACCAGCCACGTCTTTCATACCCAAAGGGCAAGGGGTCACCCTTCCTTTGGCTGCATTACGCGCTAAGGCGCCTTTAGCCTCTCTCAATGCCGAGCCGGACCCCGACGGCATTAGCCGCTCCGTGCCCTTATTAACGCAAGTGGATGATCGTATTTTCTTATCCTTATCGGTGCGCACGCTCATGCGTGCCATGGGCCTGCAAAGTATAGGGCTAAACAGCGGCCCCTTGGGGCTTAGCTCCTTGAAAATGGGCACATATACCATACCAGTAAACCCCAACGGCTACTTTATGATTCCCTTTCGCGGGCCACGCCATTATTATCCTACCTTTAGCGCTGTGGATATTTTGCAAAAAAAAATTCCTGTTGAAAAACTGCAACATCGCGTTTTTATTGTGGGCACCTCAGCCCCCGGCCTTTTAGATATTCGCCCCACCCCCTTTGACGCCATTTACTCCGGTGCAGAAATACATGCCACCGTTATAGATGCTATTTTAAGTCAGCGCTTTATACAAATACCTCCCTCCCATGCCAAAATCCAAAAAACAGCCATGGTAAGTGTAGGCATTGTAGGGGCGCTTATTTTTGCCATGGTGGCGGCATCGGCCTATATGCCTGTGCTTGTGGCGCTTACCTGCCTCATCCTTTTTGGCACATGGGACGCATTTAATGACGGTATATACCTTTCTCCTTTATACGTCTTACTTATTATTTTTTCGCAAGCTGTGTTGTTACTGGCTGTACGCTTTTGGCAAGAAGCAAAGCAAAAGCGCACCCTACGTACGGCATTTACCCGCTATATTGCCCCGCATATGGTGGAACGCATTGTGGAAAAAGGCGAAGCCGTATTGGCAGGTGAAGAGCGCACAGTCACCTTGCTTTTTACGGACATTAGGGGTTTTACCTCGCTATCGGAGCGTCTTAAGCCGCATGAAGTGGTTCATGCACTGAACCGCTATTTCACTCCCATCACCGCCATTATTCATGCCAACGAAGGCACGGTGGACAAATTCATCGGCGATTCTGTCATGGCTTTTTGGAACGCGCCCCTGCCTGTGCAGCAACACCCCCTACGCGCCGTCAACAGCGCTTTAGCCATGCAAAACGCCCTCGCAGAACTGAATATAACCTTACAAAAAGAGCTTGATATCTCCTTTAGCACAGGCATAGGCATACATACAGGTAAGGTTTTTGTGGGCAATATGGGCAGCGCAGAGCTTTTGGATTATACTTGTATAGGCGATAGCGTAAACATTACCGCAAGGCTTGAAAGCCTTTGCGCGGTGTACGGTGTGCCCATTCTCACCTCAGCAGAAACAGCACAGCTTTGCCAAAGCTATGCCCAAGAAAAAAACGCTCCCCTTGCGGAAAGCGTTCCTTATTTTCTTCCTCTTGACGCCATTCGCGTAAAAGGCAAACAACAACCTGTGGAAATTTGCTTGCCCCTTGCCCAAAGTCACAAGGCAAGCATGGAAGAAGAGCTACAACAATTTTTAGAAGGCAGGCAACACTATGTAAGCGGCTATTTTCAAAAAGCCCATGACATATTTCAGCACTTACATGAAGCCTTTCCGCACACCTTATTGTACAAGGTATACACGCAACGCTCTGCCTTGCTTTTAGCCGCACCGCCACAACAATGGGACGGCGTATGGAGCTATACAGAAAAAAACTAAACAGAAAAAGCTACGCGGGCTCTTCTTGATATTTTTCCTGAATGGCCTGAATGGTGTCTAAAATTTCCATGAAACATTGCACCATTTCCGGATCAAAAGCAGCTCCGGCATCCCTTTGGATAATACGCACCGCCTCCTCAAAAGGTAAGGGCGGCTTGTAGCAACGCTCCGACACCAAGGCATCAAACACATCCACAATGGACGTTATACGCGCCTCAAAGGGAATATCCTTTCCGGAAAGAGGGGGTGCATCATCACCCGTATACCCTGTGCCATCCCAACGCTGATGGTGATGTAAGGCAATGCTGGCCGAAAGTCTGTCTAGGGTGCGCGTTACATCTTTAAAAATAGCAGCCCCTATGGCGCAATGGGTTTGCATAATTTTACGCTCTTCATCCGTAAAAGCACCAGGCTTTTTAAGAATACGGTCAGAAATGCCCACCTTGCCCACATCATGCAGCATGGACGCCAAGCGTAAACTTGCTTTTATACTTGCTATTTCAACAATATCCACACCATTTTTTTCTGCCCAATGATGATATAATTCCGCCGCCATGGCCCCCACGCGCACCACATGCGGGCCCGTTTCGTCGGGGTCTCGCAAGCGAGCCGTTTCTAGTATGCGTAAAAGCATATCCTTAGTCACCAAGGACTGCTCAATGGCTTGAGCTCCAATGAAGCAAATTTCACGTAGGGCCGACTCCATGGAAAAAGAAAAAGGCACAGGCTCATTTTCATGCATGCAGTTAATAATTTGCATAACGCCCAAAAGCTTTTTTTTCTGCGAAAATAAAGGCAAGGCACAAATGGATACAGTGGAATAGCCTGTTTTTTTGTCAAAAGAATCATTAAAGGCATAGGGCATGCCTTCCGGTATGCAGCGCACATTGGGAATGTTTAACACAGTGCCGTGGCAAGCCACATAGCCGGCAATGGAGTGCGGCGTCATGGGCAAGCGTGCCGTTAAATATTGCTGCCGCGCCGCTTGTGAATGGGTAAAAAGCGTATCATTATGCGAATAGGAAAACACAAGCTCGTCATCTTCTACCAAATAAATGGTGCCGGCATCGGCCTTGCTCAACTGTCTGGCGCGCATGAGCAAGCTATCAAGGACGGAGCTTAAATCCGGAGTATGCGATAACTCCGTGGAAAAGGTGCAATTTTCACAATTACACGCCCCCGGAGCGCAATCATTCACATGGCTACTTGCTTGCGGGAAGGTAAAGATAAGCCCTTCATAAGCCATGCGCATGGAGGTTTCCAGCTCAGGAAATTGCACCAAGAGTTTACTGCACATGGTGTCTAGCATGGCATCGGAAGAACTTGGCGCGTAATGCGTGGGCACAAAGGTTTTTACCCCTAGCTTGCGCAAAATGGGCGGCCATTGCTCCATGGCAGAATGCCCCCACCCCACATGCTTTTTATAATTTTCCAGCGTATATTGCGCATCTAAAATGGCCACATCAGCATGGCGCAAGCCTGTAAAAAAGGAAGAGGACAAATCCAGCTCTTGCGGATTTTCTCCCAGTTCATGGTCGCCACTATAAAATACCGCATGGCCTTCATGCTCCACACGGTACGCCGCCGCAAAGAGCCCTTGCGTTTCATGCCCGCCGTGGCTGGCCTTATGCGCAGAAACATGCACACCTCCTTCCACAGCCACCACTTGCCCCTCATGCAAGGGCAATATCTTAGGTTTAGAGTTTAAGCGCTCCCACGGCACAGGGAAAAATGAGGTATTAAAAAGACGCTGTACAAACGCTTGCGGTTCCAATGCGCCTATGGCCTCAGGGGCATAAATGGTAATATCCCAATCATTCAAATATAAGGGCTCAAAAAAAGGCAAACCTGCCACATGGTCCCAGTGACCATGAGTTAAAAAAATCACGCACTTTTTTACACGCGGTGCCTTGGCAATGGCGCTGCCAAAGGCTCGAATGCCAGAACCGGCATCTAAAATAATATAGGGAGACTGCGGCGCCTCCACGGTGTAACAAGAGGTATTGCACCCATAGCGCATGGAAGAGCTGCAACCACTCCCTAAAGAACCGCGCACGCCCCAAAGCTGAACTTGCATGAAGATAATCCCGTGTAGAATATGAAAAAGAAAATATTTTCTAAAAATACGGCAACGCTAAATCATGCGTTAGAAATAAGCAGTACAAGAACCTTTGTCAACGCGCCTTATGCTGCTATAGCTGTAGGACTATACCGCCTACAAAGCAAGGCATAGTATAATTTTTATAAGCTATTACAATCTTTACAAGCCGGTTAATATATTCTACAGTGACACATCATTAAGACCTCTGCGCAATTCATTACGTAGGGTCTCATGGAGCGTTGACGACAGTCAATGCGACCAAAAATCAAGAATAGGCGTAGCTTTGCTTCGCCGTTAAGTGATTGGTTTTTGTGTCTTTACCTCTGCACACGTTGTTTTACACTTCGAACAAATTTTCAAAATTTAGACACAAAACTATATTTGAAAATAATTGTGTAGAGGTCTCTCATTAGACTATAACCTCTCCCTATGCCATGCCTATAATGCGCCATGGCTGGAGAATACTCGCGGAACACCTCATGTCAAAAAACTTTTGCCTACTCCTTCTTTCGCTTTGTCTGCTTTGTGGCGGGCAAGAGGCTATGGCCCAAGAAATACGTAAAACCGTTACCCCGCCTGCCACGCACAGCAGTATACATCAAAGTAAGGCTCAGGCTGCCCAATTACTAGAACAAGGTTCTATTGCTGCTGCCTATGCCGCCTACGGCAAGCTTTTGCGTGCAGAGCCGCAAGACGATCTTATAAACCTTGGCTATGCGCGAGCTGCACTGCGCCACGGCAAAGCTGGGCAAGCCGTCATGGCTTATGAACGCTTGCTGGCCAAGTACCCCACAGAGCCTGTACTCCTACAGGAACTAGCCACAGCCTTACAACAGCAAAACGATGGCCAACGTGCCGTTATGGAATTGGCCAAAGATACCTCAGGCAGCAGCACACAACATGCCGACATTACCGAACAGTGGAAAAAGAAAAATCAACGCCTTCAAGTAAGCGGCAAATTACGTGCGGGCATGCTGTACGATAGCAATGTAAACACAGGCCCTGCCTCCAATGAAATTTCCCTTGGCCGGCGAGACTTTGCCCTCTCTGACGCAAAGGCCCAGGAAAGCTTTGGTGCCTATGTGGGCGGCTCTGTAGACCTTGCCTATAGACTTAGCCCTGAAAGTTCTTGGTGGCTTGTGGGCAGTGGTAATACTCTTTTACGCTACAACGCCCATCAAGATTTGTATGACCTTGGCCTTTCCAGTTCGGAATGGTTACGCGGCACCGCCGGTGTGCGTTACCTTACAGACAGCGTATTATGGGAAATACGCGCTGAGGCCGAAGTTTTTGACTACGGCTTTGAGCAAAACGTGGTAGCGCTCGGGCCAGAAAGCACGTTAGTGTATGCCCTAAGCCCTAAGGTGCACCTTATTACCAAGGCCAACATCAGCGGGCGTATGTATTCCAACAATGAAGGCTATAATGGCTGGTACGGCTCTGCGGGGCAATATGTGCGCTTTTTCTTTGGCGGAAAAGGCACCCACGTAACCCTTGGGGGGCGCTATATGGGCGCCGCTGCAGATCAAGCCCGCTATAGCTATGACGGTTTTGAAGCTAGCCTTAAATTTTCCTTTATGCTCCCCTATTATGACATCAGCATTGCCCCCTTCATTTCCTATGGCGGCGAGTATTTTCACGCCCCTGCCACCACACATGAAGATGAATTTCGCCGAGACTATCGCCTAGCCACAGGCCTTTCGGTCACCATTCCCATCCATGATGCATGGAGCGTGGAGCTAGGCTACCAATACGTTAAAAACACCTCCACCAGTGAGCTGTATGAATACGACCAGCACGTGACCAATCTTGGCATTGTGTGGTCTTTCTAAATAGTCGATAATAACAAAGGCATGAAATGGCGCACTGTTCTGTGCCGCTTCATGCCTTTTTTGGCTAAAAAAATCTTCTTGCGTTAACGCACCCTTCCACCTAAAATGCCGCCAAAGAAGTTTTTATATGTAAATACACCTTTAACCCCAAGGAGTCGCCATGAAGTTCATGCGCCATTTTCTTATCCTTTTTGTCGTAGGTCTATATTTCATTCCCGCAGTATCCCATGCAGAAAGCAAAACTCTTATCGCTGAAAACCAAACAAGCGAAAACATTAGCATTACCATTTGTTACTATGATAACGATGAAGAAGAATGGGTAACCGAAGGTTGGTGGCAAGCCCCGCCAAACAGGACAACAGAACTTACAGTTCCTACAACCAGCAACTATATCTACATTCACGCCCAGTCCAAATCTTACATTTGGCCCGGCGAAATGGATTCAGACGATATTAAACGCATGATTGTGACCAGTAAATTTAAAGTTGTCGGCGCCAACCGCCCCCGCGGAGACAACCGCCAAACAGTGGAGTTTGACTTTGTGGAATTTGACAATGAAGATAGCGTTACATACGAATTTGTTGAATAGTTTATAGTGAATGGCATTAAATAAAGAAGCTTCGCCAGAAAAAGCATGAAATACCTTTTCTGGCGAAGCCTAGATAGTGTCGTCAAATAAAATTTTAGTATCTACGTACGATTACATACTTTTCAACAGTATCTCTTTTAATCGTCATCATCATCCAAGTCATCATCGTCCAAAATGCCTTCTTGTAAAGTAGGTGCCGTCACAGAGCCGCCCAAATCTAAAGAACCACCCACATCTAAAGAATCTCCAAGGCCGTTTTCTAAATCAGACAAAGGATTTTCTTGCCCCCACTCCACAGAGGAGAGCGCCGGAGAGGCTGTAATCACAGCGCGTGAAACAAGCTCCTGCCTTTGGGCATCGCTCATGGGGCTTGGCGGCGTGATAACCGTAGCTCCTGCCCCAAACACCGCATAATAGCCCGAAGGAATGGTGGTACTGCTCACCATAACGCTACGTGCCTTGGTGCTATTTTCTGTGTACACTGTGGTTTGTTCTGCACGTCTTTGCACGGCAAAGGTGGTTCCGCGTATGCCCACAGTCACTTCCGGTGTGCGCACGGTAAAGGCTTCGGGATTTTTTTCCACAATGGTACCGGTAACAAAACGCGCAAAACCACTGGGCACATGCGCATTAAAGCTGGCATCTGCACCATTGCTAAAATTACTCATGCTAAAAATAGTATTTACGCTCACACTTACCACGGTGTCATCATGAAACATAAGCTGTACCTTGCCTGTGGCGTCGGTACGCACAATGTCTTGCACATACAAGGCATCTTTTAAAGCAAGCTTAAGTGTTTGACCTGCGCGCTCCACACTGGCACCGCCCGTTATGGAAATAACTTGCGCTATGCTAGCACCTGCCGCATGAGCAGCCATGGCGCCCATCGTAGAAAAAGTAATACATAAGAAAAAAATAAAGGCTCGCGCCACATGTATATTCATAGTACCTCCAAGGCAAAAATGGACTCTTTTTTTATTGCCTATAGGCTTTTGTCGCATATGTAAAGGATAATACCCTAAGAAAACTATAAGCCTAAGTGTAAATAATTAAGGAGAGCACGCGCTCTTCTTACAAACGCAGTAAAATAATACCGCAAAATAATAAGCCCATGCCTGCAAAAGCCGGCCAGCGCATTCTTTGCCCCAAAATAAGCCAACCAGAAAGACTGGTACCCAAAATACCAAAACAACCCCATAAGGCGTAAGCCACCGATAAATCCAGCTCGCGCACCGCCAAGGAAAGCAACCAAAAAGCCATGCCCACCAAGGCAATGGCAAAAAGGCCTAGTTTTTTGTTGGCAAAGCCTTGAGATTTGGCCAAAAGAATATTGGCCACAATGTCTAAAAAGGCCGCAGCCAATACCAATAATACGGCATAAGAAAACATCTGTTGCAACTGCGTTAGCATGACTTCTCCTCCGTGTTCTTTTGGGTTGTCCCCTCCTGCGCGGCGTCATCACTTTTATCCGTCCCAAGATGCACTAAAAAGCCCCCCAAAAGTACGCACAAAAGACCCAAACTCGTTTTTAGCGTAAGAGGCTCTTGCAACATAAAAAAGGACACAGCCACAATAAATACCAACCCCAAGGCATCCCACAAGGCAAAAGCCACCCCAATGGGTATATGCACCGAGGCCTTAGCTAGTGAAAAATACGATAAAGCTATGCAAGCCCACATACACATGAGCCCCACGTACATGCCTAGGGCAAAAGTCCAATTTTGAGAAAATTTCATGGTGGAAGTGCCCAGCACCTCCAAAGAAATGGCGGCCAAAAGCCACAGCCAAGGCCGCCAAGAAGCCATACTATTCATACAAAAACCTTATTTATTAAAATAAATCACTTCACGCCCACTATGGTCTAAGGTGTAGGCATTTTTTATGTAAAAAAAGATCCTGAAACAGGGCCACATCTTCCTCACGTGGGTTTACCTCCCGCTCAGGATGCCAAAGTAAACCAAGCCACGGTAAGGCCTTGTGTGAAAAAGCTTCTATGTAACCATCATTTGCCATGGATAGAGGGGTAAATTCACGTGAAATATCACTCCCCAGTATGCCGTATTTGTGCACTATCAAGGCTTGTTTAGCCTGTTGCTCAGGCGTGTCCCCTGCGCTCTTGGCCTCCGCTACCGTCTCTTTACGCTCGTCCGCACAATAGGGCCCGCGCTGTAAAGCCGATATGGCACCGCCACAAAAGACATTAAGCATATGTGCCCCGCGGCAAATGCCAATAACAGGTAATTTCCATTGCTTAGCCCAAGAAAGTAAAGCAAATTCTGTATTATCGCGCGAGGGTTCTGCACCAAAATCATTACCGCCGGTGAGAATGAGGCCTTGTAAGCCAAGCTCCTGCGCCATACGTACGCTGTCTCTGCCGTCATGCGCGTTGGGCAAGGGCACCCAAAGGGCCTCAGGTAGCGCATGTTGCAAAAAAAGAGGCCAGTTATGGGCCACAGTATCACGTTTTTCCCTTATACCATTGGGGAATTCCTCAGTAGTAACACGCATACTCAAACCTATGCGTAAATATTCTTTCATATAAGCATCTCACTTAAAAACACTATTACAACTAAACATTGCTCCTACATAGCACCCCGTGTAAGGGCTGTGTAAGTGATATATTTTTTCCTTTCACACAGCAAGAAATTATAACACCGCGCCCCCATTGTACGTAAAAAAGCATACTTGCCCTCCTCTTTTCGCCAAATTGTCACAAAAAACATTTTTTCTTAACAATACACCTAACAACAAGCATATATAATACATAACAAGCTGAAATAGTGCATTTTTAACATTGACCCCACTGTCACAACATCTTTTTTTATATGGCATACGGTTGTCACATAAAAAGCCAATAACGTGAAAGCGGCACGCAGGGAAATAAAAAGCCTGCCCGCGCGGATTTTTTCCGAATTTAAGGAGAAGCTATGTCATTGAGCCCTCAAACGCATCACACCATTGCACTTGAAAGGACGCCCGCAAGACAGCGCTGGATGCGCGCCTTTGCCTTGGGGCAAGAGCATGTTTTAGAAGCCGCTTTGCAGCAATGCGAGCCGGCGCCCACATATACCGTATTACGCAAACCCGAAGCCGGCATGATTATGCTGGAAGGAAAGGCCGGTAACAGCGGGCAGCGCTTTAACCTTGGCGAAATGCTGGTAACGCGCTGCGCTGTGTCCCTTAATAATCACGAAGGCCATGCTTACATCATGGGCAACAATCCCAAGCATGCCATTATGGCGGCGCTTTTGGATGCGCTCATGCAGGACAGTGTTTACGCAGAAAACTTGGAAAAAACGCTGGTTACGCCCTTACTCAGCACTTTTGAGTGCCAAAGAAAGCACGTAGCCGCACAAACCGCCAACACCAAGGTGGACTTTTTCACCATGGTACGAGGAGAAGACGCATGAGTGCTGCCAATACCCTAACCCGCGAAAAAATAGACCATGTTTTTGCCACTGTTATCAGCGATAGCTTTGATGACGCCTTTGACGATGCCGTAAACGCCGCACAAAAAACCTTTCGCGCTGTGCTTGATGCCATGTCGCGTCCGGGTAGTATTGTGCCCTTACCGCACGTTCCCTCATTACCCAGCAATATAAACACAGACTCTGCCGAGGCCTCCAAGCGCATGGGCGGCCTACTGGCCCTTGCACGCACCCTCTGTGATGCAGACACTACCGTATGGTTTGACCAAAGCCTACGCAGCGAAGCCCTTATGCAATATATGCGCTTTCACTGCGCCTGCCCCGTGGCAGAAATGGAAGATACGCAAGAAAGCGTCTTTGCTTTCATAGGAAATGCTTTGGATATGCCGCGTCTAAGCTCTTTTAATCAAGGGAGCCTCGCCTATCCAGACCGCTCCACCACCCTTATTATCACGTGCCCCCTTGGCAATAATAATTCTGCTTTAAATGCGCCCAGCGCCTTACGCGCCACAGGCCCTGGCATTGCTCCATGGCAAAGCCCATTGGCTCTGCCGCTCACAGCCCAAAGCAAAGAGGCATTACCCCTGTGGTTTTGGGATGATGTGGCGCAAAATGCTGCCAGTTACCCCATGGGTGTGGACATTATTTTTGTGGATGCCACAGAAAATGGCGTACAAATCATGGCCCTACCGCGCTCTGTTAGCGTGAGCAAAGCCTAAGGCTTGCGCGCTGCTTGCATTGTAAAAAATAACACTTAACGTACCAAGAAATAAAAGGGAATAGATATGTATGTGGCTGTAAAAGGCGGCGAAGAGGCCATTCGCAATGCCCACGCATTGTTGGCGCAAAAGCGCCGTGGCAATACTGCCGTGCCCGAAGTGGGCATTGATCAAATTGACGAACAATTAAGCCTTGCTGTGGACCGTGTCATGCAAGAAGGGTCTTTATATGATAGACCCAGCGCAGCCCTAGCCATTAAACAGGCTCGTGGCGACATGATGGAAGCTATTTTCCTCTTGCGTGCCTACCGTACCACCTTACCGCGTTTTGGCTCCTCCCATGCGCTAGACACGGAAAATATGCAAATTCGCCGACGTATTTCTGCCACGTATAAAGATATACCCGGTGGCCAATTATTGGGCCCCACTTTTGACTACACCCATCGCCTTTTGGACAGTAGCTTAGCCTCCAAGGCCGGCGACGCAGCGCCCGTAGCCATGCAAAAAGCCCAGCAATACAGCCTACAAGACATGGCACAGCTGGCAGAAGACGTGACTATTTCCTGCCCCAAGGTTCTTAGTTTTCTAGAAAAAGAAGGACTCCTGCCCGAAGAAATGCGCAGCGAAGGCAAACCTGGTGACCTAACCCGCGAAGCCTTACAATTGCCTGCAGGGCGCGACATTCGCCTACAAAATTTAGCGCGTGGCGATGAAGGCTTACTCTTGGCCCTTGCCTACTCCACCCAGCGCGGCTTTGGCTCCACCCACCCCTTTGCAGGGGAAATACGCATGGGCGAAGTGGAAGTAAATTTTGCACCGGAAGAATTGGGCTTTGCCATTACTGTGGGTGAAATAACCCTTACCGAATGCGAAACAGTAAATAAATTTAGCGGCGGCGGCGGTAAGCCTGCCTGCTTTACGCGCGGCTATGGCCTTACTTTTGGCGAAGGCGAACGCAAAGCCATGAGTATGGCCCTTGTGGATCGCTCCTTACGTTCGGTGGAACTGGGCGAAGCCATTAAGGGGCCGGCTCAAGACGAGGAGTTTGTTCTTTACCATAGCGACAATGTGGAATCCTCTGGTTTCGTGCAGCACTTAAAGCTGCCCCACTATGTGGACTTCCAAGCCGAACTTGAGCTTTTACGCTCTTTACAAAAAAACACCACTCAAGAGACTCAAGGCCCCCTTTGCGAGGATAACCATGCCCTTTAATATAGAAGCACATCTCCCAGAAAACAGCGCCGTGACCTATAACTTTGCCTACCTTGATGAGCAAAGCAAGCGCATGCTACGCCGCACCTTACTAAAAGCTGTGGCCATTCCCGGCTATCAAGTGCCCTTTGGCGGGCGAGAGTTGCCCATGCCTTATGGCTGGGGCACCGGCGGCATGCAAGTAAGCGCCGCCGTACTTGGTAAGGACGATACTTTTAAGGTTATTGACCAAGGCAGTGATGATACCACCAATGCTGTGTCCATTCGCGAGTTTTTTCAAAAAGTAGCTGATGTTAAGGTTACTACCGCCACACGCGAAGCCACCATTATACAAACACGTCACCGCATACCCGAAGAGGCTTTGCAAGAAGGGCAAATTATGGTATATCAAGTGCCCATTCCTGAGCCATTGCGCTGGATGGAACCTAGCGAGCGCGAAACACGCACCATGCATGCCTTAGAAGAGTACGGCGTTATGCAAGTAAAATTGTATGAAGACATTGCCAAGCACGGCGATATTGCCACCTCTTATGACTACCCTGTCATGGTGCAAGATCGGTATGTGATGAGCCCTTCCCCCTTGCCCAAATTTGACAACCCTAAGATGCATCAAAGCCCTGCCCTGCAGCTTTTTGGTGCCGGACGTGAGAAGCGCATTTATGCCATCCCCCCCTACACCAATGTAAAAAGTCTTGATTTTGAAGACTATCCTTTCACGGTGCAGCATTGGGATAAACCTTGCGAAATTTGCGGCGCCACCGACACCTATTTAGATGAAATCATAGCCGACGATGCCGGCACGCGTATGTATGTGTGTTCCGACACAGATTATTGCGCACAGCGCCAGCCTGCGCAAAATACAGAGTTCAGCGCACAAAAGGAAGACCATAATGCAAACTAATGCTCATTGCCCAGAAAATACCAGTATTTTACATGTGGAAGGCATTTCCAAATTTTATGGGGATCGCCTTGGCTGTGAAGATATTTCCTTTGACCTATGGCCTGGTGAAGTACTGGCCATTGTGGGAGAATCCGGATCTGGTAAAAGTACCTTGCTCAACCTTATTTCCGGTCGCATGCAACCCACGCAGGGCACAGTGACCTATTGTAATGACCAAGGGCAAAGCCTTGATATTCACAATTTACCAGAATCGGTACGCCGCCGCTTACTACGCACGGAATGGGGTTTTGTGCATCAGCACCCACGCGATGGTTTGCGCATGAGCGTTTCTGCCGGCGGCAATATTGGCGAACGCCTTATGGCTTGCGGCGCCCGCCATTATGGCCATATTCGCGAGGCAGGCCTTGAATGGCTTGAACGTGTAGAAATACCCACCGACCGCATAGACGATGCCCCCACAGCTTATTCCGGCGGCATGCAACAGCGCTTACAAATTGCCCGTAACCTTGTGTCCTCACCGCGCTTAGTGTTCATGGACGAGCCCACCGGCGGCCTTGATGTTTCCGTGCAAGCGCGCTTGCTAGATTTAGTACGCGGTCTTGTACGCCATATGGGCTTATCCATCATACTTGTTACCCACGACCTTGCAGTGGCTCGTTTGTTGGCTCACAGAATTGTGGTCATGCGCCGCGGGCATGTGGTGGAAGCTGGCCTTACCGACCAAGTGTTGGACGATCCACATCATCCTTACACGCAACTGCTTGTTTCTTCCATATTACAAGGCTAAGAACATAAAGGACATACCATGAGCTTTGCAGAAAATTATATACCCACATCGCCCATCATGGCCCCTTCTGTGCAAGTGGCAGTGCGCGGCCTTAGTAAAAAATTTATTCTCCATGCCCAGCAAGGCGCCATCATTGACGCCTTTGATAAGTTGGAATTGGAAGCCCACGGCGCAGAGTGCCTAGCCTTGCACGGCCCTTCCGGCTCCGGAAAATCCACCTTATTGCGCTCCCTTTATGCCAATTACAAACCCACCGAAGGGCATATTTACGTGCGCCATCATGGGCAAATTGTAGACATGGCTAACGCAGCCCCGCGTAATATTTTAGACGTTCGGGCCCACACCATGGGGTATGTTAGTCAATTTTTACGTGTTATCCCCCGCGTTTCCTGCCTTGACATTGTGGCCGAGCGCCTCACAGAAAAAGGCATAGCCCTACCAGAAGCCCATGAAAAAGCTAAGGAGCTCTTAGAGCGTTTACGCATTCCGCAGCGCCTTTGGCCCCTTGCCCCAGCCACCTTCTCCGGTGGTGAGCAGCAACGTGTTAACATTGCCCGTGGTTTCATTTGGCCCTACCCTGTGTTGCTTTTAGACGAACCCACAGCCTCACTGGACAGCCATAATAGGCAAACGGTGGTGGCCCTCATTGAAGAAGCAAAAGCCCGCGGCGCTGCCGTCATTGGTATTTTTCATGATGATGAAGTACGCGAAGCCGTGGCCAACAGAACCTATTCCTTTATGACACATAGCACCACTGTGACTGCAAAGTAATAAATCTTTAAAGTCATTTTGTGCAGGAGAATCCTTTTCCACCTAAAAGATTCTCCTGCACATCTTCATGACGTGCATTTGTGGACAATAAAACAAGGTATTTATAAAAGTACACATGTATAGCAAAAACATTTTAAAAAAATCCTTCTATTTTTCCCATATTTTTACTTCACAAAAAAAAACATTCTTTGTACTATGCCCATGTTTACAAACCATCTTACTAAAGACGGTGGCATTTTATGTTACAAGATTTTCCCCCTCCCGGTAAGCTCATATACCTTATGGGTGCATCTGGATCTGGTAAAGACACTCTTTTGCACGCGGCACGCGCCCTCATACCACAGGAGGCCCCGCATTTACGCCGCCTTGTTATCGTGCAAAGACACATCACCCGCCCCCTACCTGCCAACAGTCAGGATGAACAGCATCTGCCTTGCACCGAGCAAGAGTTCCTTGCACGTCTTGCTCAAGGGGAGTATGTCATGCATTGGCAAAGCCATGGCCTGTACTACGGCATTACCCAAGAAGTAGAAGCTGGCCTTGTGCGCGGCGCCGTGGTGCTTGTTAATGGCTCGCGCGAATATTTACCCGAAGCGCAAAGCCGCTACCCAAGCCTTATACCAGTGCTTATACGCGTTGACCCCGAAGCCCTTAAAGCCCGCCTTGAAGCACGAGGCAGAGAAAGCGCCGAGGAGATTGAAAAACGTGTGCAAAGGGCCCGCATGGAGTTACCCCCCACGCCCAATATGATTGTCATTGACAACTCCCATGCTTTAGACAGCACACTACAGGAATTTACAAGTTTTATTACCATGATGCGCACCATACAATCTGCGTAGTACTTTCTTACCTACTTTTTAGGCGAGGGAAATGTTTATTTCCTTCGCCTTTTTTACGTTATATGCCCCTGAGCAAACAAAGCATACACACTGTACCTACAGCAAAGCACTTGTCCATTGATTTTCAATGATATGACTATGTCTTAGCTTGGTAAAAAACAACTATTCCTTAACATGCGCTACCTATGAGGATACTGCAAAAATGCTGGCGTCAATTGCATCGACACCAATGACATTTTTGCAGCATCCTCATAGGTAGCTCTATTGGCGTTATGCATGGAAATCTTTGTAGCATGCAGGAGTAAACCTGTGCTGGTATTACATAAAATACAATTGGCATCGATGCAATTGATGCCAGTATTTTATGTAATACCAGCACAGGTGCATACAAGCATAGATAAAAACTATCTACACCTTGATACCGAACTAAAACAATAATCTGATTTACTAGATATTTATACAGGATTTTTTACAATTATGCTTTAATAAAAAACTTAATATACAAAGGTCTCACCTCCATGTGACATAAAATGTAACAAAACGTCACCAAACATACACCACTTGGCTATTTATCAGCCACATTTTTCCTCTAAAAAGTTTCCGTGGCGTGGTTGAAATGTACGAATCCCAACTTTGGGGCTGCATACCGCGCCGCACTAAATAACAATTTTGCGGAGGACATCATGCTTACCATACAGAATTTTACTCGCTCCTTTGGCAGCACAAAAGCTTGCGACAATATTTCCCTCACCATTGAAAAAGGGGAAATGGTAGCCCTTATCGGCGCTTCCGGTTCTGGCAAATCTACCCTCTTGCGTCACGTAAGTGGCCTTATGTGTGGTGATAAAAACGGCGGGCATATTGTCAGCATGGGTAAAACCATTCAAAGCAACGGCGCCATTAACCGTGAAATTCGTCATATTCGCACGAATATCGGCATGATTTTTCAGCAATTCAACCTTGTGGATCGCTTAAGTGTTTTTACTAATGTTATGCTAGGCGCCCTTGGCAGAACACCTTTATGGCGCTCCCTTTTTGGCCTGTACCATGAAGAAGATAAAACCCTTGCCATGGACGCGTTACAGCGTGTGGGCATTGGTTCCAAAGCGCATCAGCGTGCATCCACCCTTTCCGGCGGTCAGCAACAACGCGCAGCCATAGCACGCGCCCTTGTACAAAAAGCCAAGCTACTCCTTGCAGATGAACCCATTGCTTCGTTAGATCCAGAATCTGCTCGCCGCGTTATGCAAATTTTAGCTGATATTAACCAAAAAGACGGCATCACCGTCATGGTAACTCTGCACCAAGTGGATTATGCCATTAAATATTGCCCGCGTACCGTGGCTTTAAAAGATGGTAAAATTGTTTATGACGGCCCCTCTTCGGCTTTAACCCCTGCGTTTTTACAAGAACTCTACGGCGCCGAAAGTGCAGAAATGTTTGCGCCTTCTCAAGATTCCACACCAAATGCCAATGGCAATACCAAGCAAGACAGCAAATCAACCCCGCAACGTCACACCCAAGAACAAGAGACCTTACCCTTGGTACCGGCCATGCCCTTAGCCATGAGCAACCTTGGTGAACCTAGCCCTGCCATGATGTAAGGCTCATTTATACATCCCCGAAATAGTATGCACAAAGAGAACAACATGACCGCAATACCTCACAGCGCCCCCGCGGCGCCCATGACACCCCAAAAGCCGGCGAAAACCTCCCTTTTCACCTACGTGGCTTGGGGTATTTTTCTCGCAGTTTTAGCATGGGCCTATGAGGGGGCAGAAATTCGCCCCATGGCCTTACTTAATGATGCAGGAAACATGGCAAACTTTGCTAAAGATTTTTTCCCTCCCGATTTTACCGACTGGCGCATTTACATGCAAGAAATGCTCGTCACCATTCAAATTGCCCTATGGGGCTCCGTCTTAGCCATCATTTTTGCGGTGCCCTTGGGTATTTTAAGCTCAGAAAATGTGGTTCCTTGGTGGATTTTTCAGCCTGTGCGCCGCCTTATGGACGCAGCACGCGCCATTAATGAAATGGTTTTTGCCATGATTTTCGTGGTTTCTGTAGGCCTTGGCCCCTTTGCCGGCGTATTGGCACTTTTTGTCCATACCACAGGCGTTTTGGCTAAGCTTTTTTCAGAAGCGGTGGAAGCGGTGGATCCGCAACCCGTGGAAGGCATTCGCGCCACCGGTGCCTCTTGGCTAGAAGAAGTTATCTTTGGCGTCATACCACAAGTATTCCCCCTCTGGATTTCCTATGCCTTATACCGCTTTGAGTCCAACATACGTTCTGCCACCGTTGTAGGTATGGTGGGCGCCGGCGGCATTGGTGTTCTTTTATGGGAACTTATTCGCGGCTTTGCCTTTGCGCAAACAGCAGCCGTTATGGCCATTATCATCGCCGTGGTCATCGTTTTTGACTTACTTTCACAGCTTTTACGCAAACGATTTATTTAATAGAGGATACATATGATTCGCTTTACCAATGGGCATATTTTTGCCGGAGAAGAAGAAGTAAATACCCTGTGCTTTAACGGTGCCTTTGTGGCCGAAGACGCTATGCATGATCAAGCACAATGCATCGACCTTGAAGGGGATTATCTCATCCCCGGTCTTGTGGAACTGCATACCGACAACCTTGAAAAGCACTTTATACCACGCACCGGCGTAAGCTGGCCGCACGGCATTTCTGCCGCCATTGCGCACGATATGCATATGATTAGCTCCGGCGTTACCACAGTGTTTGACGCCATTACTGTGGGCGAACCCTATGGCAAGCATATGCGCAATGAACTTTTTGACATTAGCCTTGGCGCTTTAGAACAAGGGGAAAAGCAGGATCTTTTCCGCGCGGAGCACTTTTTACACTTGCGCTGCGAATTGGCAGGCGACCACCTTATGCAATGCGTAGAGCCACTGGTGGGGCATAAAAACTTGCGCTTAGTTTCTGTTATGGATCATACCCCAGGCCAACGCCAATGGCGTAGCCTTGAGGCCTATAAGCGTTACTCTGACCTTTTAGACATGCCCGATGCTGTGGTGGAAGAGCGCATACAAAACTTAAAAAATCTGCAAGAAAAAAACGTGGATAAACATAAAAAAAGTGTGGTGCAAATTTGTAAAGAGCAAGGTTACACCCTTGCCAGCCACGATGATACCACCGTGGATCAAGTGCATGACAGCGCTGCCCATGGCGTGCGTATTTCAGAATTTCCCACCACCCTTGAAGCAGCACGCGAAGCCCGTGCTTTAGGCCAAGCCATTATTATGGGCGCCCCCAATATTGTGCGCGGCGGCTCGCATTCTGGCAATGTGGCTGCCATGGAATTGGCTAAAGCCGGCCTATTAGACATTTTCTCTTCCGACTATATGCCGGCAAGCTTATTACACGCAGCCTTCATGCTACACCAAGAAGCCGGCCTACCCTTGGCCCGTGCCTTACACACCATTACCAAAACACCTGCAGAAACCGTGGGGCTTACCGATCGCGGGCAATTACTCGCAGGCAAAAGAGCCGACGCTGTGCGCGTACGCTTAGTGGATAATGTACCCGTGGTACGTGCTGTATGGCGTGAAGGCAAACAGGTTTTATAATGAAAACGCGTTACGCCATTTACTTTGTGCCTCCGCAAGGGGGCACCCTAAACACCCTTGGCTCGCAGCTTTTAGGGCGTGATATTTACACAGGGCAAAGCATCCCCACACCTGCCAGCTTTTTGCAAAAGCTACAAAAAGTACCCATGAGCGCTGAAACATGGTTCGAACGTACCATGGATGCGCGAAAATACGGCCTACACGCTACGCTTAAGCCGCCCTTTCACCTTGCGGAAAACTACAGTGAAAAGGATTTACTCACTGCCTTTGCCTCCTTTGCCCAAAAAGCACAGCCATGCTCTCCAGCAGGGTGGCGCGTGGAGCGTTTAGGCTCTTTTTTTGCGCTTAAGCCCCATAGCCATGGCGTGCCTGCATGCATTCACGCTTTAGCTCAAAATGCTGTTTTGGATTTTGAACCATTTCGCGAGCCGCTTTCTGCCGAATCTAAGGCAAATCGTCTAGCCAAAGGGCTTACTACACGCCAACAAGAATACGTGGAGCGCTTTGGCTACCCTTACGTATGCGACGAATTTGTATTTCATATTACATTATGCCAAGCTGAAAAGATGGACAGCAAGGCTTCCCCGGCTCAAAAGCTTGTTTGCCAAGCAAAAAACGCTTCTTTGCAAAGTGCATTAGAGGATTTTTTACGCCCATCCTTTGCTACGTTAAGCTGTGCCCACATAAGCCTGTGTAAAAGTGACGAGCAAGGCGTATTTACCGTACTTTGCTCCCATGTTTTGGGTAGTACTCTTCAACCATAGCAAAACCTGCTGCCACAATTTGATAGTCAAATTCATAATCAGTTTATAAAATTCATTTTTTTGCCGCCAAACTCAGCTTCTGCTTGACACCCTTACCTATTAGGCATAATTCATAGCCAGATGCTGTGTATCATTAATAGTAGCATGAACACAGCAGGCACCATAGATAGATACCATAAGTGAGTAGGCATGTGGCAGATATCGTTTTAGAAAAACCTAAAGCCGGTGAGCATATAACCGTTAATGCACAGGCTGGTTCGCGTTTTGTCATACAATTTGACACTTCACAAGCCACCCCAAGCAAAGACGGCGCCAGCTTTATATTTACCTTTGACGATGGCGCACGCATTACAATCACAAATTTTTACGGCACGGAAAGCTCTGAAGCTTCACCGCTCTTTTATTTGCCGCAAGATGTACTCCCTTATGAAGATTTTTTTGCTCGTATGGATGACCATATTTCCGGTAGCGATACTCTACTCTTACATGCCAATATACCATTAAGGACTGCCCACTTGGAGCCGCAAGCACTTTCGCCCACGCTGGCAGCAGATCCTGAAGATGAGCTTATTATGAAAGAAAAAACATTTACTCCCGACGCCATGGCCGCTGCGGAAAGCTTTGACGAGCTAAGCGCCCTGCAAGAAGGAGATTTGCATATAGAGTACGGCAATGACGATATTTTTTTTGATTCATCCTACACTTTTTTGCACGATGAAGACACCTTTGCCGAAGCCGAAGACCTCTTTAGCTTAGAAAATTCTGACCTTACTGCCACACGCCCACATGCCGAGGCCGGAGAGGATATGGTTTTCATGGATTTTGATGGTATTTTTGTGGACGATGCCGCGTACGATGAGCCCCTGCAGCACAGCACAGATGATTTGGACGTTTTGCTAGGCACCAAAAACAGCCTAAGCTCTGTTAAAGACATGTTTAGCCATAGCCAAGATGGCCACATGGAAATGGCTGTCATAGGGGATAACTTGCCCGGAGAGAACGTGCAAGATGTGCTGTATGAAGTGGGCATCACAAAAAATACCGATGGCAGCATCAGCCTAAGCCAAGGCTGGCATGCACAAAACACCAACGCAAGCTTTACCGAATACACCCATAGCGAAAGTGACACTACGCTTATTGTACATCAAACGCTCATTGTAAACGGCGTATAAAAAACACCCCATATTAAAAAAAACCTCATTGCGTACAATGAGGTTTTTTTATGCCTTCTGATAAACACTATAGCGTAATAAGTTTATCATCACCCTTTATAATATGTGTTAAGGGCTGCCCCATAAAGAGCACTTCCACATCTTCCATGGCTTCAAGCTCAGCCACTTTATCCAATTTTTCCGCGCAAGCGCGGCAGGCTGATACGGTTCCGCCTTCAGCTTGAAACTCACGCAAAAGCTCTTGCATGCGCGTGTTTTCGCATAAAAGCTTAGCTGTAGAACCCCACACTATAAGATGCACCTCATCCCACCAGCCTTTACGCAAGGAATTGGTGGCATACATAAAAACCATAAGCTCTGCCGTGACTGGATTATCATTGACCCACAAAATGTGTAATGTTTGCGACATAAAAGCTCCTTAGGTGTTTTTTGCGTATAAAAAAAGCCCTTAAAAAAAAAGGGCTCGTTTTTACTACTATTCGGGTGCGGGGCCTGCTGCATAGTAGCAGCGCTTAGGTGAATGCACTTTATTGCCTTTCTTAAGTTCAGCTATATGCTTAGAAACATCTTTACTGTCCATATTTAAGGCTTTGGCTATATCACCGGGGCGTACAGGCTTACCGGCATCTTGCATGGCTTTTAATACTTGGTCTTGCATGATTTCCTCCAAGGAATGCTTATTAAGATAAATTCTCAATTACAAATTTTCTGCTTGTACGTCAAGCATTTTTCTGGCATAGTTACCTCTGAACGTTAACGCTATATTAAGCCTTTCAGGACAGTTATGCAAAGCCAAATTCTTCTCTTTGATATTGGCAATACTTCCATTAAGGTGGGGATTGCCCATGAGGGCGGCCTTGTGACCACCTATACCTTACGAACAGACGCCGAGCAAACAGCTGACAGTCTGGGTCTAAACTTGCACACTTTATTGCAGCATGCACTTATACGTAAAGAAAGCATTGAAGCTTGCGTCTGCTCTTCTGTGGTGCCCAGCATGACGCCGCTAGCTAAAGAAGCTTGCGCGCGCTTTGTGGGTGCTCCTTTTTTGCAAGTACCACATGACATACCAGTCCCTTTAAATAATTGCTACAATAAGCCCAGCGAAGTGGGGGCAGATAGGCTTATTTGCGCCTATGCCGCGCGTCAGCTACTACCACAAGCGCCTTCGCTCATTGTGGTAGATTTTGGCACAGCCACAACTTTTGACTGCCTCACCCACAATGACTATCTTGGGGGTATTATTTTCCCCGGTGTACATACGGCAGCCACAGCCTTAAGCTCACGCGCTGCCAAATTACCGCGCATTAACCTTGACACCACCGACACCGAGCCTGTGCCCGGCAGAGATACAGCCTCTAGCATGCAGCACGGTATTTTATTCGGCTTTGCCGCCATGGTAGAAGGGCTCACTGCGCGCCTTGCCAAGCAAATGCAAGGGCCTGTACACATTATGGGTACGGGCGGTTTTGCCAAAGATATTTCTAGGGTTAGCCAATGCTTTGATTCGGTATTACCCAATTTAATTTTAGATGGCTTGCGCCAGTTGTATTATACACGCTAGCAAGCCCTTTATACACAACACTTGACCACAGACAAACCTTAGGAGACGCCATGAGCACCATTGTATCTGTTCTTGCCCGTGAAATCATTGACTCCCGCGGCAATCCCACCGTGGAAGTAGAAGTTAACTTAGAATCCGGACACATAGGCCGTGCGGCTGTGCCTTCCGGCGCATCCACCGGTTCCCGCGAAGCCCTTGAAATGCGCGACGGCGATAAAGCCCGCTACAAAGGCAAAGGCGTACAAAAAGCTGTGGATCATGTGAACGGCGAAATTGCCGAAAACATCATTGGCCTTGACGCTTTGCGCCAAGTGCAGCTTGATAATGCCCTCATTGACCTTGACGGTACCGATAACAAATCTCGCCTTGGCGCCAATGCCATGCTTGGCGTATCCATGGCCACGGCTCGTGCAGCTTCTGGCTTTTTAGGATTGCCTTTGTATCAATACCTTGGTGGCATCAATGCTAAAGTATTGCCTGTACCCATGATGAACATCATCAATGGCGGTGCGCATGCTCCTAATAATCTTGATATTCAAGAGTTTATGATTATGCCTGTGGGCGCTTATACCTTCCGCGATGCCTTACGCATGGGCGCTGAAGTATTCCATACCTTACGTGCTCTTTTGGCAGCCGATGGCCATGTGACCAGCGTGGGTGATGAAGGCGGCTTTGCCCCCAACCTTAAAAATCACGACCAAGCTTTTGAGTATATCATGCGCGCCATTGAAGAGGCCGGCTATATTCCCGGTAGCGAAATTGCTCTTGCCATTGACGCTGCAGCTTCTGAATTTTACAAAGACGGCAAGTACATTCTTGCCGGTGAAAATAAAACCTTTGAAAATGAAGAAATGGTGAACTGGCTTGCAGAATTCACCGAAAAATACCCCCTCATCTCCATTGAAGACGGCCTTGCCGAATCCGATTGGGACGGCTGGCGCATGCTCAGCTCCAGCATGGGTGAAAACATTCAGTTGGTAGGTGACGATATTTTTGTTACCAACTCTGACATCTTAGCCGAAGGTATTTCTGAAGGCGTGGGTAACTCCATCCTCATAAAGCTTAACCAAATTGGTACGCTTACAGAAACCATGGACACCATTGAAATGGCAAAAGAAGCAGCGTACACCACCGTTATCTCTCACCGCTCCGGTGAAACGGAAGATTCCTTCATTGCTGACCTTGCTGTGGGTGTTAATGCTGGCCAAATCAAAACTGGCTCCCTATGCCGTTCTGACCGCACAGCCAAGTATAACCAACTCTTACGCATTGAAGAAGAGTTAGACGAAAGCTCCACCTACTTTGGCCCCATGATGGCTGAATACTTTGCTTTAAACGAAGACTAAAAGATATAATAAGCTTTTTGGGGAAACCTTTTTATAACAGAAAGGTTTCCCCCCTCTACTTTCAAAAAAGCTTATGGTGAAGTCATCTGTCTTTGGAAAAATTACGGCACATGAAAATGTAGAATAAAAGCCTAAAAGTACCCCCATAAAGATTCAACAACCAAAGACATGTAATAACGCATTTGATAACGCCTTTCCCTAAAGCGCGTTTTGAGAAAGGTAGCAGCGTGGGGAGAAAGGAGAACCCTTTTTATCACTCACAAAAGGATTCTCCTTTCCCCCCACACAAAGCAAGTAAACTTAAAAAATATAACGGAGACACTATGTCCATCATAGACGGAAAAGCCACAGCAGCCACCTTACGCGGCGAGTTGCAAGAGTTGGTACAAAAGGCCATGCAAGGCGGCAAACGTGCCCCTGGTTTGGCGGTTATTTTAGTGGGGGAAGACCCTGCTTCGCAAGTATATGTGCGTAACAAAGAAAAAGCCTGTGCGGACGTGGGCATTATATCTGTGCCGCACCGCCTTCCTGCTGACACCACACAAGAGGCTTTGCTTGGCCTTATAGCAGAACTTAACGCCCGTGAAGATGTGGACGGTATTTTACTACAGCTGCCCCTGCCCAAGGGCCTTGATGCCGATGCATGCCTGCTTGCCATTGACCCTGCCAAGGACGTGGATGGCTTTCACCCTGAAAATGTAGGTCGCCTTTCCTTAGGTTTACCGGGTTTTGTATCCTGCACACCAGCCGGCATTATGGAATTACTAGAGCGCTATAACCTCTCCCCTGCCGGCAAAAAAGCTGTCATTGTGGGCCGTTCCAATATTGTGGGACGTCCTTTAGCCCTCTTGCTTTCGCAAAATGGCCCCTTTGCCAATGCCACAGTGACCATGTGTCACAGCCGCACCGCAGACTTGGCCCAAGAATGCCGCGAAGCAGACTTCATATTCTTAGCCCTTGGTAAAGCCAACTTCCTCACAGCAGATATGGTAAAACCAGGCGCAGTTATCATTGACGTTGGCATTAATCGCACCGAAACCGGCCTTGTGGGCGATGCGGATTACGCCTCCGTGGCCCCCAAAGCAAGCGCCATTACCCCTGTTCCTGGCGGCGTGGGCCCCATGACCATTGCCATGCTTTTAAAGAACACAGTGCAATCTTGGGAAAAGCGCACAGCGTAACTTAGTTGAAACTTAAAAACGTATTTCTAC